>CAXGXL010000088.1:0-9303 GCA_964013555.1 uncultured bacterium | reverse complement strand
CGCGACTAGGCCTAAATTAAACTCGCAAATCGACGAAGCACAAAGTGCCCGAGAGCTCATTAAACCTCCAAGAGCTGAGTACCATAAGCATGAATTATTCCCTTCGGATCGCCCTCCCTATTTATTGAATAGGTGTCGTAAACTCGCCAGGGTTCTTCCCTGCTCTTAGCGCCCCCTGTCCCCGCGCAACCTTGGGTGCCTTCGTTAGCTGAGCGGTTCGCCAAATCGGTCACATTAAGCTTCGGTCTCACCAGGTTTGCTCTCTTGTCGACAGATAGGCATAATAGAAAATTAAGACCGAAATCCTTGATGCTTGAACACTCGAAATAAGAGAATAAGAGGAAGTTTTCATGAAATCGTGCCTCAGACTCAAAATAATCGGCACCCACTCTATGCTATTCTTGTTAGGTGCCCTACTAGTCAGTGCCCTCAACATTCCAATTGCCCAGGCACAAGAATGGGCACTCCAAGTAAATGACGTCGTCAGACCAACAAAACAACAAAATGGCGAGATTGCAGCTTACTATATTTTGGAAAAGAGCCTCGGTACTCCAGGCTCATACGGCGAAGCCTACCTAGCCACTCCTTTTGACCAAGGAGCCAAAGCAAAGCAACCAAAAGTCGTATTGAAATACATCAAAAGCGATAGGTTTCGACAAAGTTCTTTCGATAGAGAATGGGAGAGATTGGATGCAACAAGAGGCTTGAAGTACGTGATTCAATCTTCAGGTCGAATGCGGGCCAAAGTGGAACGCAACCAAAAATCGATTGGTGAAGGCCACTTCTTTGTCATGGCAGTCTACGACGGCGGTGACGTCTTTGACTTTATGGAGGCCATCAAAAAACAATACACTGCTCAAAAGCTGACCCAGCAAGACGTTTTTAAAATAGGCAGGCAGCTGAGCCTCCATGTGGCTACCGGCCTTGCGGAGCTCCACAAACAGAACATCATTCATCGTGATATGAAGCCCGAAAACATCTTGATTAGTTGCAACCCAGGCGAAACCAATTGCACGTGCAGTGACCCTGCCTCAACCTGTTCCCCGCAATCCCTGAAATGGACGGCCCACGTCGCCGATCTAGGCCTTTCACTGAAGGTAGACAAAACGAAAGCATCCCCCGGGGCCAAACTCCACAACTCAATCTCAGGAACCCCCGCCTACCTGCCCCCGGAATTATACGTACTCCCGCCCCTTCCAAGTTTTGACAGTTTCTCATTGGGGCTGACTCTCAACGACTTCTTTTTCTTTACCATAGGCTGTGGTTATTCCAGGCGTTCTATAGCCGATGGGTTCACAAAAGATGATATTCCGTGGTACAGGCAAAGAGGTTTTTGTCCTTCTGAACTCTACGACGCCCTGCTGCTCCTTACACACAAAAAGCCCAAAAACCGTACTCCACCAGCAGGCCTCTTAGAAACCGCTTTTCTTAAAAGCGATACATTTCAATGGCCCGACCGGCACTATTGCTACTGCTACTCCAAGTTCGACAAGGCCCGCCAGAACCAGTGTATTGAAATCCTCGAAGAACCCGGCGCAACACGAATCGATTTCTGCAAACGCTACGCAGCCTCAAAACACTGGGCCATATCCGGTCGACGCGGTCCATCAGAAAAAAGATGCACTAGAAGATTGAAGTATTTATTGATGTGTCCCCCCAAGCAGTGATGTCGTCAACACGAGAACTCACGACTACAAGCGGTCTATCACCAACTAGTGCGAAGAAAGGGCGCTGCCTGATTTATACTGACCCCAGGTTAGGGGCTCTGAGCATAGTGCAAGGCGTTGGGCCTTAAGCCACGACGGCCGCCGCTCACGAAGCTATCGAAAAGGCGTGAAAAAGCCTAACCTCGTACCACAGTGATCGAGCGCCAAAAAGAAGCCCCAGCTTGCAACTCAGTCAACAAGTACACCAACCTCTTCTAAACTCAAGGTAAATCACTCTGAACAAGGCTTTAACCTCAGTGTTGAATTTTTACCCATAAACGAGTTCCGGATTGGCCGATGCTGGTCTCGTCGCTCATAACCAGCACGGTATCCTGACCGACCGGCAAAGTATCACCGTCAGGTTCTGCAGCTCAAGCATTTGATTCTTGCAAGGAACTTCAAACGCCACCTATACATGTATTGGTAAACTCGTTTCTGAGTTACCCGACAAGCTATTTCATAAGGGTCAAACGATGCCGTTGGTTGCACATTCACCACTTCCTACCTTCGATCGCTTAGTCGATGAAGGAGAACATGTTCTGCCATTGGATAGGGCCAACGACCAAGATATCCGAGAACTTCACATCGGCCTTCTTAACATGATGCCTGATTCGGCGCTCCAACCAACCGAACGCCAATTCATGCGACTCATTGGTGGCTCGAATCGAATTGCCCAATTTTATGTGCACCCCTTCACCATTAATGGAATCGAACGAAATAAAGAAACTCAGAACTATATCAATCAATATTACCGGTCTTTTGACGAAATCGCCGCCGATGGGCTCGATGCCCTAATCATCACCGGTGCGAATGTGCCCAAGAGCAACTTTTCAGATGCTCCTTTCTGGGGCGAGCTGACCACGGTTCTTGATTTCGCCAAAGCTAAAGTTACCTCCACCCTATGCGCCTGTTTGGCAACACACGCGGCGCTAAAATATTTTTACGACATCGACCGGGTGAAACTGGATACAAAGCGTTGGGGCGTCTTTCCACACCGAGCTCGTCGAGAGTTGCATCCCCTCGTTCGCAACGTCAACACCCGGTTTGACGTACCACACTCCCGCTTCAACGATATTCCAGCAAGAAGCTTCACAGAAAAAAGCTTACCTATTCTTGTCGAAAGCTCCGAAGCCGGAGTTCATTTGGCTCTAAGTGAAGATGGTTTTCGTTTTGTTTTCTTCCAAGGGCACCCCGAATACGACCGCAATAGCCTCCTAAAAGAGTACAAACGGGAGGTTCTTAGGTTTATAAAGGGAGAGCTAACACACTACCCTCCGCTCCCCACTCATTATGCCGACCACAAAGCGCAGGAGTTCGCCCGGAAATTTGAAAAAGAAGTGTTGGGTAACCCCGCCGCCAAAGCTCTGGCCGCGTCCTTCCCTGAAGAGGCAATGCTCACGGGTATCGACAACACGTGGGGAGACTCTGCCAGGAGTATTTTCCATAATTGGATTGGCCTGGTGTATCAGCTAACCAATCTCGACCGCAAACGGCCTTTTATGGAAGGCATTGACCCGAACGACCCCCTGCAGATTCGCTAACGACACATACCAAGAGGCTGGCAATGACTTTCCTTACTTCTTACCTCAGTCCAGAATTCGCTCCCTCTGCAATTCCCTCACTGGCAGAAATGAATTCGGCCACCCAGACCATTCACCAAGGAGTTGATCAGCGAATCAAGAGAACAAAAGAGCCCTATCTACACCCCGACGGCCCTACGGTTCAGACCGACCTCTTCGGCAGCACGCAAATGATTCAGTGGCAAGAACAAAAAGGTGCCCGGTCCATGCTGGGAGAGGATTGCTGGAGCGATTTACCACAAATTTACGGCCGGTATGCCACCAGTTACGGCAACGATGTAATCACTGAAATCAAGAGCATTGAAAAAGCCGCCGGAGTGATTTTGACCGATTGCGGAATGCAAGCAACCGCCATCCTTCAGGACGTGTTATTGCGCCCCGGTGGCCATGCAATCATGTCACGACAAGTCTACAACAAATCAAAAGCCTATCTAAATTGGGTTGGGCAACGAATGGGCGTCGAAACCACCATCGTAGAAGAGCTAACGGCTGAATCTCTCAAGGCCAAGTGCACACCCCAAACAACCCTGATTTTTGCCGAGACCTTCACCAATCCCTTGATGAACGCACTCGACCTCAAGTCGATAAGCGATGCAATCGTAGAGCTTCGCAAGACCGCTCCCGAGATTCGCTTGGTGATTGACAACACAATTGCCACACCTTGGGGTGTAAGAGATCCGCTTCTCTCATACCCAGGAATAGATGCCGTTGTTTCTGCTGGAACCAAAGCCATGGGGGGGCAAGATAGAGATATGTGGGGTTATATTGCCTCCAATCGAACTACCCTTTTGAACGAAGCCATGGATATACAAGCTATGCGGGGTGGCGTTTTGGCTTGGCGTAGCGCTCTTTCCGTTAAGGAGTCGCTAGCGCAGGCACACTCGAACTTCGAATTGCGGTGCGCAAATGCCCAGGCCGTGGTTCAATTCCTGGACCTTCACCCTTTGATTGAATCGGTCTTTCACCCAATGTCCTCTAGCTACCGCCATGCATCGGTGTTCGCCGCCCAATACACCTTGGGCGGATCTTTGCTATCTTTTCGCGTTAAGGACCTAGACGAAAATCACACAATGCACTTTTGTGATGTCTTGGCTCTTACCAATGTCTTTCGATACGCGCTGAGCTTTGACGGTCTGGTATCCAAAGTTAACCACCACAAATCTGTTTCAGAATATTACACGCCGCCCCCATTAATGAAAAAGCAGGGAATCGATCGGCTGGTTCGTCTCGGCCTAGGATGTGAAGCTTCCGAGGATCTAATTGCTTGTTTGAATTGGGCGCTTTGGAACCATCAAAAATGGAGTCAGCAAGATGTTATCCAGGCACAGCGCCAACGTATTTCCCAATTAGGTTTGCCCATGCCCCCATGCCTTAAAACCGAGTGATGCAACGGTTCCTGAGGTACTTGTAAATAGTCACGAACGCTCTCTAGGTTTTCTAATCAAGCTCTTTAGCGGTTTTAAGCCACTGCAAATAGGTGTACCACTGAGCGGTAGTAAAACCATGAACGCCACTGTTGTCTCCATAGCGGCTGACAAGGCTATCGATTACCACAACGAAATTGCCCAACTCTTTGGCGAGAGCGCGGTCTGCGAAACTCTTAACCATAAGAAAAACAGTCAGATCCCCTAGTTCATCAGCACCGGTTTTCGGAGTTGAAATCGAGTGGAGAATAGCTTGAAGCGCTTTGAAGTTGTAGGCAGGGGGCATGACTGGATCGATTTTTCTAAGCTCCTCCACCGCGTTCTCGAGATTCTCAGCTTTGTAGGCCTTGGCAGGGAGCTCGAGCTTTGCATATTTACTCTGATGCTTTCGCATCCGGTTTTGCAAACGTTCAATTTTGTCTGGCGATGGTTGAAAACGCCTAAACTGGTTCCGATCCATAGGCCAATGATGGGCCAAAATTAAATCGGTGAGGAGCTCTAGGTACCCTGAGTGCTTGTTTAAACTCTCTAGGCTCGGGTAGTTGAGCTGCACAATTGAAGTCAAGGACCGCGCTTGACTATTGCCACGCCAAGGAGGGGGACTTTTGTCCTTTGTCGAATTGAGCCAACGCTTGATCTCTGGAGCCAGCTCCCCTGGCAAAAAAGAGTGCTCAACGAAGTAACTAAGTACGGCGATGGGATGGTCTGGTTGATGGGGTAAGGACGATATGTAGAGAGGAGTCACTTCGGGTTTAACGCTTCGAGCAGCCCCACCCCCGGCCGCTCGCTTTTTCCGAAGGTTCGACAAAGCAATCGGCTCTCCCGTCGCACCGTCCGGCACAGCCCACCCCGCCCCCGATTGGTCGCCCTCTAAACGCTTTACCAAGGTAATGGTATTGTCTACATCGGCCAGGGTCCACGGCCCGATGCGCACCTCTAACTGCCACATGGCGGCCCCGTGACTGTTCACGTGAGAAGTGACTTGCTCGATAGTCATGGGTACTAGCTTTTCTTTGGGGTCGTGCTGACGCGGTGGCACGAAGAGTTGGAATAAACTTTCAATAAAGGAAGTTTTTGCAGCTTCAGCCGATGAAGATTGATGCCAATGAATTCCCAAGAGATCGGGGGTAAAAGTAAAGTTTCTGCCGTTTGTGGCCTTGAGAGTAAGAAAGGTCGTTTTGCTTGCAAGGCTTGCCCCATCACCATTGAAGGCCCGAGCCCACACAACGTCCGACTCGAAGGCATGTAGCACAGGCGTCCCATAAGAAGTTGCTCCTCCCGCCCTCCCGCCTGAAGTCTCAAACGACTCGTAGAGTTGGGTGGGCTTGATGGCTCGATTCAGTCCCAATCGACGAGGGCGCCCCTCTCTATCCACGAGAATTACCCGTAACTGGCCGCCTTCCGGCGAGGTGTACCCCATCATGGCTTGGGTTAACCCCGGAATGGTTTTGTCTTCGATGCGCAGGGTATTTAGGCTTTCAAGGTAGCGCTGCCTTGCTCTTTGCACTGGTATCTGACCAGCTGCTCCCACCGTACCACTCTTATTGGGCGCTCTTTTTTTTGCTCCAAGCGGTGATGAGCTCAGAGCACCAAACAGGGTCATTGGGGTCGCCTGAGCGTTATGGGGCCAGCATAAATGCAGAGCGCAAAGGCAGAAGGCAACTAGGACAGGCTGGCTGACGGTGCTTCGAAAGATAGAACGTAGGTGCTGCATTTTTGAGAGCCTTCGCATCAAAGAGGGTTTGATTGGTTGGTTTTTTCCTTAGTTATTAGAATAACGAAGCCCCCGGCCTATCTCAACCGTTACCCGTACAATAGCACCTCCTCATATATACCGACTCAAGCGCATTGGCGAGCGCCTACCACCAGCACGGCGGTAGGATAGTGTGTATAATCATTGATTTCCCAACCCACGTAGGGTCAGCGCCCCCAAGAATATTTCAACTTCTCTAAGCAGAGGTATCGTCCCTGGACATTATTCACACGTCCGCAAGGAATCATCCAGGTCCTCGTATTTTAGAATAGATGGTTGCGCGCCTTCGAGCTTCCATTTCGCCACCAAATCCTCGTAGTGAGTCAAAACGACCTGCCCGCTTTGAACTAAAGAATTTATTCGTTCTATATTCATCGTCACCTTGTCCCATGCATTGGAGTCAAACATGACTTTTTGAGGAATAAAAAAGGTCATTGTCAACCACGCTCCTTCGTCCAAATCCCCCCGCTGCACTTGCGTGGCTAAAGCCTCAATAAAATCTGCCGTGTATTCGTAGTGGCACTTCTTTGAAGGTGCCCAATCCGCGATCCACTGATTGGGGCCAGAGCCCACATACACCATCCTCGCAGTGCTGGCCGTATCATGTTCATGAAACTGCGCTTCGTTAAAGCCACTAGGTATCCAAATACCCATCGACGACATATCATCCGTAAAGTTTCCATCGGTATGAAGCTGAGATACCCCACCCGACAAAATGGAAGGCGACCAGGAGTGCTCGGGGTGCAAAAGCCCTTTTTCTCCGGCTTGAAAATTCATGTATTGATTTGGGTTATCCCACTGAAAGCCAGTTACGTCTGACATCGCGGTGGTTATTTGCTCTCCCGCCCAATGAATGTCCGCAAAATTATTGCCGCTGGTCGCATCAGCAATTGATGCGCCTTCTTGATGGGTATCGATCGCAAAATTGTAGGCATCCACCAGATATTGGATGGAAGATACCCCGTTGGTTTGGGTTTGAGTGTCTTCATCTTCACAAAGACGAACCCCGGTGAACCATTCGTAGGAGGCCTGCAACCTAAAAGGCACCCCTTTGTTATGCATGAGTTCCGCAAAGCGAAGTAAGTATTCTCGTTTGGGTGCGAAAAAATCACAGTCTTTATAACCGGCATGGTCTTCGATGTGCCCCGCAACCGTCAAGTAAATCGGTTGCACGTTGACCGAAACGTCCTTCGAATCGGCACAACAAAGCAATGACAAAGACCCGAGTACCATAAATACTTTACCCACGATGCCCCCTCGAATCTTCGCTTACGGCCAATAGAAGAACAGACCTGACCAGTTAAGCGCCTTCGCAAGTGCAGTGCAAGTTAACGACCGCAATTGTTCGAAAATCGGGCTACCTCTTATTGTCCCGCCAACATACGAAGAACAAACCTTTATTGCCGATTAGAAAACTAAGTTCATCGTTCATTAACGCGCTGCATGACGTAAGAAGCAGGACCGGTACACGTTACGCTGCATTCTCCAGAAGTGCCTCGACCACTTCATCGCAAATAATTCAACTCTTTTGCTAGCGAAGATTTTAGAGGCTCGGCATAGGCCATAACGTTATGACGGTTCTTCTCCCTCTAAGGTCTATCACGAGACTACCAATCGTCGTCTTCGAGTAGTAAATCTATTTCCTGCGCCCAAGGCAGTTCCACGTTTTGATACCGCTTTGAAGTTTAGTGCTGCCAATTGAAGTCCATTTGAAATGTTTCAACCAGGCGTAAGTGTACAGTGTACACTTAAGCCGTATGATATCGTTCTCAACAACTCAAACGAGAGACCACTTCAATTTTGTTCCTCAAAAGCGCCGCAAGCTCGTAACCACCGAGTGCGCTCTTATTTGTTTTGCAGGTCACTTTGACGGCGAAACACAGCCAAACCACTAAACCCACAGGATTCAATAATGAATGCAATCCAATCCAGACCTCTGCCCCCAGCAATTCAAACTCTCCCCGGAGTTAACCAAACACCGGCGCGCCCCGTCGATAGCTCCCCCCCTACAGTGACAACGAGTTCAAGTGCGGGCCAACCTAGTTTAGCCGCCCTAGCAAGCGCCGCCCGTATGCGTGAAGAATTCGCCGCCGATCTCAAAGACCACATCATGCTGGTCAAAACACTCCAAGTGGCGAATATGAATCCCACGCCAGAAGGCTGCACCAGAGTCGCCATGCAAAGCAACAAGTACAACGTTGAATTCACCGCAATGGTTAAAGATGCAACTCTCGCAGCGTTAGCGGATGCCAAAAGTCCTGAACTCAATAAAAAATATATGGCATCTTTTTCAAATTTTCTTGACCGCTACGAGGGGCCAGCCACCGACTTATCCGATCTTTGCTATATCCCCTCGCGAATTATTCTTGAAGCACAGTCCACTGAACGAAATTCTGCAAGTGCCGCTCTTCGCCAGGCTATTGAGGAAGCCGAAACCCGTTTAGAGCAACTCGAAGAAACAAAGGATCTGATGGATCGCGCTTATGGCGATGATGGAAAAATCGATTCAACGTCCGACGATTCAAAGGCAGCAGCAGCCGAGCTAGAAGACCGAGGTTTTAAAAACGCAACCAACACTTACGATAGTAAGGTATCACCAGAGACATCTGCCTTGCCCATCTCACCGGTGGAAGCTTTGATTGGGGCAATTGCCAATAAGGATCAAGCCGAACAACATCAAAGACACCAGTCGCAAGTTGCCAATCAAATTGACACCACCACCTCGATGCTCAAAGCTCTACGCTTCCAGCTTAAGAATATCCAACGCACCGAATCTGAAGGGCCCCACGCCACCAACGAAAGGTCTGGCCAAGGCGGAATTGAATTGATTATTCAAATGA
>CAXGXL010000087.1:0-9323 GCA_964013555.1 uncultured bacterium | reverse complement strand
CCCCCATGAAGCTTGAAAAAAGCCCCTGGAAAATAAAGCTCAACAAAACGACCCCATCTTGAACTGAACAGGTGTTCACTGTTATATTATCCCCGTGGAATCTGTTGAATTAGGCATAACAAGCTCATTCTCATTTTTACGAGGTGCTTCAGAGCCAGAAGAATTGGTACTGCGTGCTTCACAACTTGAAATAGGCACCCTTGCTATAACAGACCAAAGTGGCCTCTACGGTGTTCCCCGCTTTTACCGAGCTGCAAAAGAAGCTGGGATTAGAGCAATTATTGGCGCGAAAATTTTTCTCTCCTCCGTAGGAAATCTACGCCTTCTTTGCGAAAGCATACTTGGCTACCAAAATCTCTCCCGGCTTCTTACCCTAGGGCATAACAATGCGCGCAAGGGACAATGCATCCTATCTCCCGAAAACCTAACTTCTTTAACAGAAGGAATCATTTGCCTTTATGGCAGCCCACCTGCAGATATTAGCTTACAAGGTGCCGAGTTTCTAAAAAAGGCATTTGGGCCTAACCATCTCTTTATCGAAATCCATAACCACCTTGAGCCGCAAGTCGAACAACGTACTAAACTTCTTATAGATCTAGCCAATACGTGCAACATTCCCTTAGTAGCCACAAATGATGTCCACCACGCAAAAGCGAAAGATAAGAAACTTTTAGATATACTTCACTGCATTCGCACTAAAGAAACACTAGACTCTGCGGGGAAAAATCTATTTCCCAATGCCGAACGGCGTTTAAAATCTCTAAGAGAACTTTCAGTTCTTTTTGCACGTCAACCCGATGCTCTTCGCAACAGATCCCTTATTGCACAACGCTGCCAATTCCAATTTTCAGATATAAAATACGAATTTCCCCAATACCCAGTACCCCAGGGAAGCTCCCTTAACCAATATTTGAAATCTCTCTCCTATGCAGGAGCAATGAAGCGCTACGGCACCTTAAGCCCTAAAGTAAAGGCACAGCTAACTAAAGAACTGAACTTAATAAAAAAGCTTCAGCTTGCTGGTTATTTTTTAATCGTTTGGGATATTTGTCGCTTTGCCAAAGAAAACAACATCCTCTGCCAAGGTCGGGGCTCTGCTGCAAACTCTCTTACCTGCTTTGCTTTAGGCATCACCGCCGTAGACCCTATCAAACTCAACCTTCTCTTCGAAAGGTTTCTTTCCGAAGAAAGAGGCGAATGGCCTGATATTGATATAGATTTCCCAAGTGGCCCCAAACGCGAGTCCGTCATTCAATACGTCTATAAAAAATACGGTCCACACGGCGCAGCTATGACCGCAAATGTAATCACTTTCCGAGACAAAAGCGCTCTTCGTGAAACCGGACTTGCCCTAGGATTCTCACAACACCAAATCAACTTGATAGCCAAAAGCAATGATAGATGGAGCGATATAAGAGACACCAGTGCACTCCAAACTCAATTTACTCAAGCCGGACTGCAACCTGAACAACCTCGGTGTCGATTATGGATTCAAATAGCACAATCCTTACTTAATCACCCTCGACATTTAGGACAGCACTCTGGAGGAATGGTCATTGCTGCTGGCCGCCTAGATAAAATAGTCCCCATCGAACCCGCATCAATGGCCAATCGCAAAGTGATTCAATGGGATAAAGATGACTGCGCCTATAGCGGCATCATCAAAGTTGACCTCCTAGGGTTAGGAATGCTTTCAGCACTCGAGCAAGCAGTACCACTTATTGCTCAAACAGAAGGCAAAAAAATAGATCTCGCGAACATCCCTCCCAACGACTCCAATGTTTTTGACTTGCTGTGTCGTGCAGACACCGTCGGTGTTTTTCAAGTAGAAAGTCGTGCGCAAATGGCGACTCTTCCCAGGCTCAAGCCTCGTACTTTTTACGACCTCGTCATCGAAATTGCCCTTATTCGTCCAGGCCCCGTCTCCGGCAATATGGTTCACCCCTTCTTGCGACGTCGCGCAGGAACAGAACCCATCTCCTACCCTCACCCAAGCCTCGAAAAAATATTAAGCAAAACATTAGGGGTCCCTATTTTTCAAGAACAAGTCATGCGCATGGCCATGAGAGCAGCAAATTTTAGTGGTGGAGAAGCCGAAGACCTACGTCGAGCAATGGGATTTAAGCGGTCTAATCAAAAGATGCATACTCTAAAACAAAAACTAAGAAATGGAATGTCGCGCAACAACATCCCTAAGCAATCGCAAAACGAAATTATAAAAAGTATCTCCTCATTTGCCAATTATGGTTTTCCCGAAAGCCATAGTGCATCCTTTGCTCTACTTGCTTACGCATCAGCTTATTTAAAAACTTACCATCACGGAGCTTTTACCTGTTCGCTTCTCAATTCTTGGCCATTAGGGTTTTACTCGCCAGATACACTCCTTAAAGATGCGCAACGACATGGCATAAAAATATTGCCTCTGAATATTCATCATTCGGAATGGAACTGCACGCTACAAGACAAAAACACCCTCCGCTTAGGCTTTCGATACGCACAAAGTATAAGCCAAGCCTCTATCCAACGGCTGATAACCGAACGCAATCAGTCTCCATTCCTATCTATTAAAGACTTTGAGCGGCGCTGCCAATTAAGTAATGCGGAATTAGCAAACCTAGCTGAACTAGGCGCCTTTGAATCTTTTCCATCTAAGCACAAGGCAATCACAACTCGCCGTCAAGCAATGTGGTCAGTTGCCTCCCTAAAAGAGCGGAGCCAAGGACTTTTGGCACTGGCTAAAGAAGAAATACAGAATCCAGCTTTAAAGGAAATGACCTTAAAAGAACGAATAGCCGCAGACTACCGAAAAAGTGGAGTCAGCGTAGGGACTCACCCAATGAGATTTATAAGGTCTCAATTAGATAGGCAAGGAACACATTCCACTAAGAACCTCGGGCAGTTACGCTCTGGCGCAAAAGCCTCTACAGCGGGGATTATAATCGTTCGCCAACAGCCTATGACAGCAAAGGGGTTTTTATTCATTACCCTTGAGGATGAAACAGGCTTTGCCAACCTAATTGTCTCCCCACCCATTTTCAAAAAATACCGCCAGGCAATCGTCAGTTCTGAAGGCTTGTGGGCAGAGGGTATAGTGCAAAATCAAAACGGGGTGGTTCACCTTAAAGCTCAAATGATTGCGAATCTAAGTGAGGTTGTACCATAAACCAAACCGCCTAATATCCAAAGCACCGCACTTCCACCGGCCTGTTCTCCAAAAAAAGAACCCGCACCTCAATATAATGTGTGAAACTAGAGGTTGACGAAATATTCTCCAAAAAAAACAATTGATCTCAATACCCAACTACTGCAACTATCTAATTAGTATAAGAATATCGAAACATCGGATTGTTTTTCTACGCGTAGGAGATGGGATAAATTAACAATAAGCGTTCACAACTCAAAGGCAAGCCGCAAGGATGAATCTATGGTGACACATCACTATTCAACATCTCTGTTTTCACACAGCCCTCTGCTATCACTCGTTCCAACTTTCCCCACACGTTCGACACGAAGATGACTATCCCCAGCCCCAAAACGAGGTTCACACGAGAACAATCGCCCCAGTTCGAAAGGCAGAAGGATAAACCATGGCTTTAAGAGAACGACAGGCCAAGTTATCAATGACGCTCAAGCGAATCCTTCTAGAGCGACTTGAAAATGATGAACTCGTTGTGCCAGTAACGCAGAAAACAGCCCAAACATTTCTACCTGTTTTAGATGATCCCAAAACGGAGCTTACCAAACTCTCTCGATTGATTAAGCGAGATCCTATAATCATTGCTCATGTTCTCAAAATGGCCAATAGCGAATCACACCGCAGTGCAGACAAAATCGAGTTATTGAGCAAAGCCGTTAGCCTTGTTGATATTGACGACCTCAAGACCCAACTTACGACCGCTATTTCACAAGAGATCTTTGTTTCCCATGACCCAAGAATCAATAATACGATTCAAGCCTTAATGAATCACTCCTTGGTCGTTGCACATCTAGCGCAAAGTATCGCTGAAACCTCAGGCTACCCTTACCCAGAACTCGCCTATATTGCAGGGTCCCTAAGCAACCTAGGAAGACTAGTCGTCACCTCTTATTTATTGGAATTTGAAAGGTCACTACCAACTCGCGAAGCTATGGATTGGCTAGAACACGATGATTGCCTGAACATCCTCCGAGAACTTCACAGCCCAGTTGGATCCGCCATCGTCGAATCGTGGACTCTCCCTGCTGACTGTACGAAGACCATAGACCAATCGAACGGCTACGATACCGCCCACCGTATTTCACCAGTCAACGCCGTTCTATTTGCCAATGCCCTATCGCAAAAAGAGGGACTCCATGTAGGAGAAGTCGATCCAGAGGCCGTAACGTCCATGATCATGATTGGAAAGTCCATCTTAGGCCTCGACGATGCCATGATTCTGGGATTTCTCCGGGAAATCGATGAGGAGATCCTTACCTAAAAACGCCCCGTCGAGAAGAAAGATCCCTGTCAATCCACCTAACTACCTGAAAACACGATACACAGCCCAACCTATATTCCTTAAGGTCCCGATAAGGCTTGACTTTCTGGGGTCTGGAAGGCATTTCGCCGGACATTGGTGGAGCCGCCTTAAAAAAAGGGCCCCACACCTTGTTCGAACAAGACAGTTTCTAGCAAGTTCAGGCTCTTATGCTCCATCAAACGAAAACCATCGAGCTTAAATGCCACTATCGCTTTAAGGCCGAAACAATGAAGCATTTCATTTCCGAACTATACCAATCCCGGGCAACCGCCGCCCCCATTGTAAAAAGCACGCCCTTTTCTAATCCACATGGCGGCGATTTTGGCCCTGCCTTATTGTTCAAGGAACTTTCATGACTGACCCGAACGATGCTCCCCTTTCCTACAAAGATGCTGGAGTCAATATCGAAGCCGCAGATGAATTCGTTACTGAGATTTCCCGGTTAGCCAAAGCAACCCATACCCCTGAAGTCGTACCCGGAAAGACCTCTTATGCAGGTTTAATTCGCCCTCTCTTAACGGGACTCCGAGATCCCTTAATCGCCGCGACTTGCGACGGGGTAGGAACAAAACTACTAATAGCAAGAGACGCGGGGCTCTACCGAGGACTCGGCCAAGACCTCGTCGCTATGAACGTCAACGACCTTCTTCCCGCTGGTGCGGCACCATTGCTCTTTCTCGACTACATCGCTACGGGCAAACTTGATCCTTATGCCCTCAAAGAGGTTGTAACCGGAGTAGCCAATGCATGCCAAGAGTCCGGCTGCGCTCTACTGGGTGGGGAGACCGCTGAGATGCCTGGCGTTTACGCTGCAGGCGATTTTGATTTAGCAGGCTTCGCGGTTGGTATTGTAGATGGGGAGAGAATACCCGACTCCAAAACGATTAAGGCAGGAGATGCCATTTTGGCGCTTCCATCTAGCGGTGTCCATTCTAATGGCTACAGCCTGGTCCGAAAGGCGCTCTTTGAACGCAATAAACTCGACCTAAAGAGCACTCCCGCAGATTTCCAATCTACCCTCGCCGAGACTCTCTTAACGCCAACCAAACTCTATGTTAAACCCGTTCTAGAAGTAATGAACCAATTCCCCGTTAAGGCCGCCGCGCATATAACAGGCGGTGGGCTACTTGGCCGAAGTGCCAAGCTGATCCCCGAAGAACTTCAAGGCACGCTCTCGCTTAATATTGACCCGGAAAAATACGAGAGGCTCCCCGTCTTTGATTTGATTCAAAAATGCGGAGGAATTAGTAACGAAGAAATGTCACGCACCTTCAACATGGGGCTGGGCTTCATCCTCATCGTTCCCGAATCGATTGCGGCTACCATCGTTGGGAGTGCCAATACAGAATGGATGCATGTAGGAAATGTCCAAGAACAAAACACGAACCAGCCGCTAGTTAATTTGGGATATGCACAAGCCTAGCACAAACACCCGATTTGCCATCCTTGCTTCAGGCCGAGGGTCGAACGCGCAAGCGCTCATGAAGGCCTTTGAACGTGGCTTTTTCCCTGCAGAGTTGGCACTTGTTCTATCCAACAAGCCCAAGGCTGGGGTTTTGCAGATAGCGCAGGAATACGGTTATCCTGCCATTTGCCTCCCCCACGAAAATATCTCCCGGCAAGACCATGAAGAACAAATTCTAACCCATCTAAAACAGGCCCATGTCGATCACATTCTTTTAGCCGGTTACATGAGAATTTTGAGTCCCAATTTCTTGCTGCGTTTTAAATCACAAAGCAATGGGCATATTCTCAATATCCACCCCTCTTTGCTTCCCGATTTCCCTGGACTCCATGCAGTCGAACGACAGCATGCATCTGCGCGCCCTATCGCCGGCGCTACCGTCCATTTCGTAACCGACCAGGTGGATTCTGGCCCCGTTATCCTACAAGGCTCCATAGAACTGCGCGGCGATGAAAATGTGGAAGAATTGAAACATAGAATTCGAAAAGAGGTTGAACACGTCATCTACCCGCGTGCTCTTCGCCTTTTCCTAGACAGGATCGCAAACCCCACACACCAAGAGGTAAGGTAATACAATGATTGCACCACCGTCCAACCTAAACGAACTCCCCCCCGCAAGCGGCAAGGTCCAAAGAGCTCTTCTCTCGGTCTTCGACAAAAATGGCATCGTCGATTTAGGAAGAAAACTCCAAGAGCTTGGCGTAGAAATCCTCTCAAGTGGCGGTACCGCAAAGAAGCTTACGGAAGCAGGAATCAAGGTTACCAGCGTCGATGAATTCACGGGCGCTAACGAAGTCCTCGGAGGAAGGGTCAAGACCCTTCACCCAAAAATACATGCAGGGATACTAGCAGACCGCCGACAGGAAAGTCATCTCACGGACCTTAATAAGAATGATTACCACCCCATCGACTTGGTTGTATGCAGTCTCTACCCTTTCCAGGAGACCCTTGCGTCCGGTGCTGACTACGCCACCATGATTGAGAATATTGATATTGGTGGTCCAACCATGATTCGAGCGGCAGCTAAGAATGCCGATGGTGGAGTGTCGGTGGCCCTCTCCCCCGCAGACTACCCTGCATTAATCGACCAACTGTCTGGGGATGGATGCGTTGCCCTGGAGTTCCGTCGCAAACTCGCAGCCAAAGCCTTTCGAACCATTGCCTCCTACGACTTGGCCATTGCGTCCTGGGCCGAAAGAGCAATGGAACCGGCAGGTTCAGAACTTGATCCGCTCCCCACAGCCCTTTCAGGTTTTCAACGAAAAAGCTCCTTACGTTACGGGGAGAACCCCCACCAACCTGCAGCTCTTTATTCTTCCGAAGTAGAAACAGGCGGAATTGCCAACGGAACCTTACTTTGTGGCAAAGCCCTTTCTTACAACAACTACCTCGATATGGATGCTGCTTACAATGCGGTTCTAGGGGTTAGTGCATCAGCTTGCTCCATCGTCAAACACACCAACACCTGTGGCCTTGCCCAGCATGAGTCTCAAGCTGAAGCGTTTAAGAGAGCCTTCGCCGGAGATCCTATTTCAGCCTTCGGCTCTATCCTAGGATTCAATCGCCCCTTAGAGCTGGAAACTGCGCAAGCTATTCGTGAAACCAAACTCTTTGTTGAGTGCATTGTCGCACCGGGTTTTGAACCAAAATGCCTAGAGGAGTTTGGAGCTCGCAAAAACCTACGCCTCTTTGAAGTAGAGCGCAAATCCACTCCCCAGGGTTATCATGCCCATAGAATCAGCGGCGGAATGCTCGCTGAGGTCAATGACAGTGGTATCCTTAATCCTGCACAGTGGGAATGTGTAACCGAAACAAAACTAAAGGAAGGTTGGTTAGAAGAATTAGCCTTCGCCATGCACGCTGTGGCAAAGCTCAAATCCAACGCCATTGCAATCACAAAAAAACTTGCTTTACTAGGCTGCGGTGCAGGGCAAATGAGCCGCGTAGACGCATGTGAGCAAGCAATTAAGAAAGCCGGGCAATCCACTCAGGGTGCATTTCTTGCCTCAGACGCATTCTTTCCTTTTGACGACTGTGCCAAACTCGCCGGCGAAGCCGGAATCGTAGCTATCGTCCAACCCGGCGGTTCTAAGCGCGATCCAGAGGTGATTGAGGCCTGCAACGCACTTGGAATAGCGATGGTATTCACCGGGCGACGGCATTTTTGCCACTAACACTCCAATCAAGAAGGACTAGGAGAGTATGAAAATATTGGTAATAGGAAGCGGCGGACGCGAACATGCTATTTGTCGCGCACTTCTAAGCGGAGAAAAAAAACCGCAGCTATTTATCGCACCAGGAAACCCGGGCACAGCGACGTGCGGCACTAATATCGACATACAAGCCTCAGACTTAAAGGCTTTAACGACCTTTGCGTCCGAGAATGCTATTGATTTGGTGGTCCCTGGGCCGGAACTCACTCTTGTACTAGGCATTTCTGACGCCATGCAAGAAGCAGGAATACCCTGCTGTGGACCAGCCAAAGCACCTGCTCGACTAGAAGGCTCCAAGCAATTCACACGACTCGTGGCCGATGCGGTTGATGCACCATCCCCTAAATTTGCAGTTTGTACCAACACACAAGAGCTTGAAAAAGCAATCGCAAATTGGGACGGCATCCCCGTCGTCAAAGCAGATGGGCTAGCATCAGGCAAAGGCGTATTTCTCCCCAACACAAAAAAAGAGTGTCTACAAGAGGGACTTAAGCTACTAGCAGGTTCTCTAGGGGATGCAGGAAAAACGGTTGTTCTAGAGGAGCGACTTGAAGGCGTGGAAGTTTCCCTCTTTTACGCCTGCAGCGGCACCCGTGCCGTTGCCCTCCCCCACGCTCGGGATCACAAGCGGCTTCTTGACGATGACCGAGGTCCCAATACGGGGGGAATGGGCGCAATTAGCCCCAATCCAACCATGACGCCTGAGCTAGAAGAACAAATCCTTAATGAAACGATTCTTCCAACCCTTCGCCATCTCGAAGCAAGTGGCGCTCCATTTAAGGGGTTTCTCTTCGCAGGCCTAATGCTTACTTCCGATGGGCCCAAGCTATTGGAATACAACGTCCGCTTGGGAGATCCTGAAACTCAAGCGATTCTTCCGCGGCTAAAAGACGGTGATTTTCTTGAATTATGCCTCCGAACCGCAACAGAGCGACTCGAAGGGTTTCACCCAAGCGTCGACACAAGGCCGACATGCACTATTGTTCTAGCCGCTCATGGTTACCCGGAGAATCCACGTAAAGGAGATACAATGGATATATCTCCACAACTAGAAACAGCAGATAGGTGGCTTATCCACGCTGGCACAAAAACACACGACGGTTCGACACTCACCAATGGCGGCCGAGTTGCCGCTGTCGTGGCCAG
>CAXGXL010000086.1:0-9372 GCA_964013555.1 uncultured bacterium | reverse complement strand
CCCAATCGTCCTGCATCTCTCCAATATGCCAAGTTGGTATTCCCAAAATAAGAACATCAAAGCCAGTGAGATTCTCTCCAGAGAGGTCGTTCACATCACCAACCGTGTCGATATTCTCCTCACCAAGCTGGTCTCGAATGAGCTCCGCCACCTCTTCGGTGTTTCCTGTTGTTGTTCCGTAAAAAAGTCCAATTTTCATCTTTACCCCCTATCTCAGTTGGAAAATCCAACCCGATTTGGAATCTGCTGTTTTAGTTCACGTCCTCGAAATCGATTCGACGCATTCACGCCAAGCCGGGTCTTCTTCTTGTCCCGGTTTTCGTTTACCAAATAGATACAAAATAACATCACCTTTGCCGTCAAAGAGCTCAATGCTCGTTACAATTCCGTCAACGGTGGGTTTTCTAACCACCCAAGTTTCCACTACGGATGGCGCAAGCAAATGGAGATTAAAACGAGGGTCTAGAATATTGAACCAGTCCCCCGCCTGCCCCAAGCGCTTGATCGAACCTGTATGAATTTGAATCACCCCCGAACTCGCCACAAAAACCATAATAGGCAATTGCGTTATTGCAGCCGATTCCAAGAGCCCTCGCCAACCACCTGGGGCCAGTCTTTTTGACCAAACCCCTTCGCCTAAAACAAGGGCCTCCTGGCGAGAAAGCCGGAATCTCCGAAGTAGCGGATGAAAATCGTGCGTATCCTTGAGCTTAGCCCAAGCCCCTAAAAATTTATCCTTATCAACCGGTTTTTGCCTTGTAACTTGTTTAACAACCGGCGCAGTTGCAAAGTCATAGCCAACTTCATTCGACGCCATTTGAGAAAACAGCTTCTGAAAAGCCCCCCTCTCGCTCTTCGGCGTTTCGAAAACCTGGTGAATCGCTGCCCCAAATTTATCGAAGATCTGCAAGCTCGCCCCACCACTGCCAACAGCAAGCTGGCATTCCTCCGTCATAGCATAAATCGCTCCTAAGCTCTTGATAAAGAGGCGAAGGTCAATCTCCGAATCAAGAACTAAACCCACGTGGCCTGTTTTTTCGATGTTGCGATAAACCCCGTGCTTCTGAATCACCGCATTTTCATTGCGAGTCAGAGCCATTACTTCGCCGAAGGACTCCAACCTGGTAACCAACTCCATCCAATTAGGCTCAAGCTTAGTAACTCCCTGTCCCACAAAGGACGCTATCAGTCTTCCCTCAGGTACTCCTAATTGCGCCGCACTCTCTCTTTGATCAATGCCGGGCTCCTGCTTTTGGAGGGCATACCACTTTTCGACCAGTTCCGAGTCTGCCCCGTGTCGTAATTGCGCATTCATTAGAATCCCTCTTACTTTCTACCACCAAGAATCAAAGTCGAGTGGAAATAATTTGTCGGCCCCAATTAGGGTCCTGCACCAATGAAGCTTCGACCCGAAAGGTATTTCTAATGTTATCCACTGAAAGCACATCGGCGGAAACGCCGTAGTCAACAACCTCCCCGCCTTTGAGCAATAGAGCTTTGTCCGAATACATTGCCGCCATGTTCAAATCATGCAAAACCAAAATCACCGCCGTTCCTTTCCGGGCAAACTCAGCCGCCGTAGACAAAACAGTATGCTGATGCATCAAATCTAAAGCCGCTACTGGCTCGTCCAAAAGTAAGACTCGCTTTCCCGAGCTAGGAGCCTCCCAAATTTGCGCAAACACCCTCGCCAGTTGAACCCGTTGTTTCTCTCCCCCGGACAAAGTGGTGTAATTTCGTTCCGCCAAATGTAAGATCCCCGTATACTCCATGGCTTGATAAACAATATTCATCGAAGAGCTGCTCCCCGCTTCCATTGGGTGCGGCAATCTCCCAAGCTCTACGACTTCAACAACCCGAAAACCGAAACTCAACGATGCAGTCTGGGGTAAATACCCACGCATCCGCGCCAACTCTTGAGGCCGATAGGACGAAACAGGCTTATCGTTGATACGCAGCGTCCCACTGGTAGGCTCCAACTCATTCGATAAGAGCCTCAGCAAACTTGTCTTTCCCGCACCATTCGGTCCCAATAAAGCGAGAACTTCGCCCTCATTGGCACTAGCCGAGACGTTCTTGAGGATCTCAACCCGCCCCTTGGTTAGGCACACATCTTCGATACAAATCAAAAGATTCTCCTTAACTGGGTTCGTTTCAACAGCCACAAGAAATAGGGAGCACCAATAAGAGCAGTAACGATACCAATGGGAATTTCAGTCGGCGGTACTAAAGTTCTCGCAATCAAATCCGAATTCAAGAGCAAAATCGCGCCAAGAAGAACCGATCCCGGTAACACCTTCGAATGGTCGGGCCCAACCATCAATCGGACCATATGGGGCGCTACCAATCCAATAAAACCTATCATCCCGGTAAAAGCCACCGCTGCACCTACGCAAACCGATGTAATAACAATAATGAACTTTTTATAAACCTCGACCCGAACCCCCAAACATAGAGCATCATGTTCGCCCAACAAAAGTGCGTTAAGTGGCCTCCCCAAAAAAGGTATGGCTGCAACCATCAAGCAAAAACAAAACCCCACAATCCAAACATAACTCCACAGACTTCCGTTAAGGCTACCTAAACTCCAAAAGGTCAGGCTCCGAAGTTGACTGTCATTAGAAACCAGCACCATCAATCCGGTAACCGAGCCGGCTAATGCGTTGATTGCAATTCCTGCCAACAACATAGTGGTAACATCCGAGCGCCCTGATCTCGTCCCTAAACGCCAAACCACAACCGTCGTTAGTAGGGCACCCAAAAAGGCTGCCATAGGCAACGCCCAAACTGAACTAAAAGCCGTTACTCCGATTCCCGCTCCCAAGACGATAATCAAGCTAGCGCCGGCAGCGGCCCCACTCGAAATACCGAGCAAGCCAGGATCGGCTAATGGATTTCGAAAGAGGGCTTGCATAAGAGCGCCGGAAATTCCTAGAGTTCCCCCTACCAATATTCCCAATAGAGTTCGTGGCAATCGAATAGCAAAAAAAACGTTTTCCTTGGTGACCGAAACAGATTCCGAGTTGAGCCCCACCTGCATCAAGAGGATTTCCCACAGCTCACCTAAACCAATCTGAACCGCCCCAATCGAAACATTAACGAAAAACGAAATTAACAAAAGAAGCGCAAAACCAAGTAACACAAGATTTCTCGACTCAGTATGAACTCTAATTCTCTTTTTGAAAGCCTTTTGATGAGTCGTATTCACCCAAGGTCTTCCCGCGAGTCCTTGTGAGTCGTTAAGAGTTTCCGCTTCCCTCTTCATCTTAGTGCTTGGCCTCTGCCACTTTCGAGTCAACGGTATTGAGTGCTCTTGCCAGTTGCGTGACAGCTTCAGGTGTCCGTGGCCCGAAGCCTAAGAGCATGAGATCATCAATCGCTATCACCGCCGAGTTCTTGCCCGCTGTGGTTTGAGCTATACCAGGTTGAGTCAACAAACCCGTAACACCAGCCAAGCTATCGAGCCCGCGAGCAGGGATTAAGATATAGTCCGGATTCGCCGCGATAACGGCTTCAGCTGAGATAGGGCGATACCCTTCATAGTCCCTTACGGCATTTTCGCCACCCGCCATGGTGATCATCATCGAAGAAGCAGAGTTCTTGCCTGCAACATTGACAGAGCCTTGGCCACGCGCATAAACCGACAAAACTTTCGGTTTAGGACCCTCTGAATTTAGAACGCCGAGCAACTCACTCATCTTTTTCTTCATCCCCGTCACCAACGCAGATGCTTTATCTTGAGCCCCCAAAGCCTCACCTAGAGCTAGAACTCTCTCATAGGCATGGTCGATCCCTGGCTTTCCCGTAACAACCACAACCTTGATTTTAGCAGCCCTGATCTGCTCGAGAGCCTCCGGCGGCCCTGCGTGATCCGAAACCACAACCACGGTAGGGTTAAGAGATAGTACTCCCTCCGCCGACAATCTTCGCTGATAACCCACCTTGGGAAGTTTCGTGGCCTCTTTAGGATAGACACTTGAAGTATCAACACCGGCGACCAAATGCCCCAAGCCTAGCGCATAGATCGTCTCCGTAATGGCCCCACCCGCGCTGACAATGCGCACCGGGGAGTGAGCGGCTTCCTCACTCTTCGCAATCCCTGCTTGTTCACTTTCGCTTGGGTTTTCTTTACTCTCGAAAGACTGGCACGTTCCCAAGGCAAAGAGAAAGAGCCCCAAAATAAAAAAAGGGGCTACCGGGCTGTACTGGTTTAATGGCTTCATATTTCACGTACCTAATGGCAAAAAGTTTAAAGAGCACACTCTACTATTCTAATTTGAATGCAAAAGATTGAGTTGAACATTGGTTATTGGGGCCCATCAACTTTTGCCCACTTGAATGTCACCACACCGCTATCTCCCGCTTCGTCGTAATAATCTTCAATCGAAACCTTGAAATATTGTCCTGTGGTCGTCTTAATAACGTACACAATTTCCTTGGGACTTAACGTGTGGTCGAAGGGGTTGTAATTGTACCATGTGCCGGCCTGCAAAAAACCGTAATCAGGATCTTGGTCCTCATCGTCCGAATCCTCAGCATCGAATAAATACTCCACATCCGGTGCTCTTTCGACAGAATCGAAATCTTCGTCCATCAAGGCCGCCACACCTGTCTCGCCTGGGCCACTTATGCCTCCATTGGCGATAATATTGTAACGTTTAAAGCCCAAATCCCAATCGATAGAATCGGTTAGATCATCGACACCGACCTCGTCGCTTGTATTAAATGCGAATAAAACCCAAAAATCGTGACTCTTCGCATCGACAATAGTCTGGTAAGTTCCGTCTTCATTATCGCTGGTTTGAATGAAATTTGGTGCTATTTCTTCATCTTCATTAACCAGAGTATCACTCGCCTCTTCGGGCCCCGGTGTAGGAACAAGCTTGGCCCCGCACCCCGCTATGAGCGCCGACAAAAACACAAAACGAAATACTCCAAACAAATCCACTGCTGAAATTCTTTTATTCATATTTATTCTCAAAGGTTACCACTAAGTCCGCAAACAATCGTCCTAGGTTGAATCGGGAGAAAATCAGGGTCACCGGCATTCAAAAGGTTCTCGGCCTTAAGGTAAATGCCGTACTGGCCGAAAATCATTTGCTTCATATTTAAATCAAGATGAACGAAAGCATCGGCATCCACCTTGTCGAGTACCCCATCAAGATTCTCATCAATAAAGAACCTTCTCTCCCCAACCCGCGTAGCGTTAACAAAAAGCTCCGTCCCTGTTTTTCTCACACGAGTTTTGAGCCCAAAATTAAACCGATGCTTTGGGCGTCCCTCCAGACGACGGTCCAGAATTAAATCTCGAGCGACGGTATAAGCATAACCGAACTTAAGATACCCGAAGGTCCACAGCGGGAGTTGCATAAATGACTCGACACCTTTCGTAAGAGCCTTTCCCACATTCACATAACTGTATTTATTGGCGCCGCCCGCACTTCCTTGAGTCACCAAATCTGTCGCGATCATGTTCTCCAAATCGTTATAGAAGAAATTCGCGCCCGCCTTCCAAAATCGCAAGAGAGTAAACTCTGCACCGAAGTTGAAACTCTTGGATACCTCAGGATTTAAATCCAAATTCCCCGCAACTACGTAACCGCGGCTTTGATTTTCGAAATCCATCAAGAGTTCTTTGAAACTAGGTGCGCGATACCCCCATCCATAAGATGTGCGAAACACCACAGGTTTCCACGGGGAGTAACGCAAACCCAATTTAGGAGTAGGTTGTGTTCCGAATTGCGAATCGTAGTCCAAGCGAATACCTGGAACCACAGAAAGACTAGCCACAAAGGGCACGCTCCACTCATCTTGCAAAAAGACAGCCGCCCGGTTTCGGGTTCCAACGCCCGATACAAGCCGTTCAGATCTCAATGATTCATACGATGCATCCAATCCAACCGACAGTCGGTGAGAATCCCACTCTTGGGTGTCCCACTGTACACTCCCCGAAACCAAATGCTCCCAGGTATCCTGCACGCTGTCTAGGGTGGAGGACTTTCGTTGGTCCAAAAGATATTGGTCACGAAAGAGCGAGTAACTTGTCGTCACCGTCAGATCCGACAAATTGGAGAGGCGAAGTTTCGGCTCTAGCAGAAACGAAAATGTCTCGGTTCGATTAGCACGGTCGAATACTGCCCCCGAAGAACGCGCCTCAACCGCCCGCTGGTCGCGATACAAATAATCAGTTCTTTGTTTGAGCTCGAGGTTTTCACCAATATCAACGAGACTTCTACTTGAAATGTTGAATTGCTCGTATTCACTCCCAGTGGTAGCGATATCCCCCGGGGTTAGGTCATAACCTGGACTTGTCTGCACACCTAGAGCCAACTTAGACGCGACGTTTTTGTATCGCCCCCCAACGTCAGCACTAGCCAGAAAGCTTTTGTCGAACCCCAATCCCAAGGTACCTTTCAGGCTCAGCGGTTTTTGACCCTCGCGGGTAATAATATTAACAACTCCAGCTAGGGCATCGGCGCCGTAGAGTGCAGAGCTAGCGCCCCGAATAATCTCGATCCGTTCGACATTCTCAATGGGAATTCGAGATAAATCAATTACTCCACCAACCCGGCCTGGGACCTTTTGGCCATCGATCAAAATAAGGGAATACTCCGAACTTAACCCTTGCATCTCCAACCCTACCCCCCCGAACGTCCTCGGAAGATAGAGGTTGGTATTGTATGCCAGCGCTTCTGCCACCGAAGCTGCCCCCGAAGCCGAAATCGCGTCAGCACTTATTACCTCAGTAGAATACGGAGTCTCGGTTAGAAGGCGTTCCGTTCTGGTAGCAGTAACTACCACTGTCTCTAATTTCTCTGCTTCAGAAATTTCTAGAGGTTCTCCCTCCTCGCTCTTATTCTCCGTGATCTGCTTCGTCTCTTCCTGAGTCGATGCCCTCGCGATAGACAATGATAAAATCATCACAACAAAACACGAAATCACCCCAAAATGGCGGCAATGTGGAAACATTTTTCAATCCTATAGTCAGCGAGGCCCCCATTTCGAACCACCCATCCTGAGAATGGTTCTCATAATTACTATCGGAGAAAAATGTCAAGAGCTTGGTGAACTTAAACCACTGGATTTGATACGGCCTTGCCAAAGAGCAGATCACCGCAAAAAGTCTCAAAACTAATTGCAAAACAATATCTTAAGTGAAAGATGGATTGGTTCGCCTCCCCTAAACGAAAACGATAGTGAAGTAAGCACACAATTAATTGCACAAACTTTTAACCTCTACGCGTCCAACTAGTACATCCGGAGCTATCGTGACGCTCTCTTCATGGCATTTTTGGTCTTAAACTCCCCCCCCACTTGGACCAGCCAAAGTAGGAGTTCGTCGCGATAGCAACCGGAATCTGAGCTAGACGCCCTCTTAGGTTCTTTTCTTTCTTCTCCCTATTTAAGAGGACCCCGCGAGGGCGCGAAGTACCCATCGCCTAGACAACTTTCGTAAGAGAAAACGAAGCAGAGTCTTTCCCTAGACAAGAACACTCGCACCCGATAAAGAGCCCCTCTCCATTTTTCTGTTTGAGCCAAGCCGATTGCCAAGGGTTTCTCATGCCAACAGCAACATTAGTGACACTGGGATGCAAGGTAAACCAGTATGAATCGCAAATGATGCAATCCAAATTGCGACGAACCGGGTATACCCTGGTTGATGAAACCAACCCAGCCGATCTGGTTATTATCAATAGCTGCACCGTCACGAATTTCTCAGACCGAAAAGCTCGGCAATTGGTGCGAAGAGCCACTCGGGCCAATCCGGACGCCAAAGTGATAGTCACAGGGTGTTACGCAGAAAGCGGTAAGAAAGAACTCGAGAACATTCCTGGAGTTGCAAAGGTATTTGGTAATAAAGAGAAGTACTCTCTTTTGAACCACCTCGAAGAGCTAGAACTACCCACCGAAGTTCCAAATTCAACCGCCACATCTCACTGCGAAGAACAACTCGACTCATTCAATGAGCTAGAGGGCAACCAACCAAATCATCGAACCCGCGCATTATTAAAGGTTCAAGACGGCTGCAGTGCATTTTGTACGTTTTGCATTATTCCTTATGTCCGCGGCCGAATGCAAAGTCGCCCGCTCGATGAAATTGTTGCAGAAACCCATGAGTTCGCAAACGAAGGATTTGCTGAAGTGGTTCTCACGGGAATTCATTTAGGTTCCTATGGCAAAGACATTAAGAAAAGAGCAAGCCTTACGGATATCGTCCGCAGCATCCATGGCATTGATGGAATTCGTCGAATACGGATAGGTTCGCTTGAGCCAATGGACTTTTCCCCAGCCATCGTCGACGAGTTATCCGAATTTCCCAAATTGATGCCGCATTTTCACCTTCCCATCCAGGCAGGGTCAGATAGCACCCTCAAAAGAATGCATCGCCGCTACACCACCGAGGAATATGCATCGCTCGTTAGCCGAATACGTACGTGCTTTAGCCACGCAGCTATTACCACCGATGTTATGGTAGGGTTTCCCGGTGAGACAGATGAGGATTTTGCCGACTCGCTTAGCTTCTGCGAAACAATGAAATTCACTCAGATGCACGTTTTCCGGTACTCCCCCAGAGACGGCACTCCGGCAGCCAAATACCCCAATCAAATTCCGGGCTCTGTAGCAAACTCGCGAAGTCAGGCCATGATCAAGATGGGCAATGAAACGGCAAAAGCCTTTCGGCACGAAATGATTGGCAAAGAAATGAATGTTCTAGTCGAGCGCAGCACAGACGACAACGGTTTACTTTGCGGGTACACAGAAAACTATATCCGCACCGCTGTCGAGGTTGAGCCACGGTTCATTGGGAGAATTGTACCAGTTCGCTTGACTGGAATAGACGGAGAAATCATGACTTCGGAACTGCTCGGCCACACTGAACTTGGCGCCAGCGCTAAGCTTCTCCCAGTCATAGGTTAGTCCCCCCAAAAGTCGATATTGTGAGCTTCTCTTCGGAGCCTTATAATTTGGCTAGAGCTACACGCCACTCTTCAAGCCCGCCTCCTAAACAGGGTCTATGAAGCTCATTGAACACAAGGAGAATAGGTGAAATCAAAGTCACGTACCCCCCCGCTCGCGACACTCATTGAGGAGCGCCAAAATCGCAGATCCTTTCTGCGAACAACGAGTGCAACATTAGCAGCACTCCCATTCACTTCGCTCTTTGGGTGCACCAAATCACAAACAAACTCGCCCCAAAAAGGACAAGGTGACACCAAATCGCGATTTGAGGAAGTTCCGCAAGGAATCGATGCCTACTTTCACGTATCTCCAAACTACAAAATGCAAACACTTCTGCGTTGGGGCGACCCCATCTTGCCTGACGCCTCACCCTTCAACATCGGTCGGCAATCCCCCAAATCCCAATCCGGC
>CAXGXL010000085.1:0-9525 GCA_964013555.1 uncultured bacterium | reverse complement strand
GCTTGCGGATCACAGAGTTGAGCACCGGCCTCCAGGGTATCTTTGTAGTGTGCTTCGATGCTGTCGGATGAGGAGATGGCACTGGCAATTCCACCTTGTGCATAGGCGGTATTACTTTCGCTGATTTTACCTTTGGTGACCATCAATACACTGGAATCGGATTCGGCAAGCCTCAAGCTAGCATTGAGACCAGCTAGGCCGCTGCCGATTACCAGGAAATCTACTTCAATCTTCATAATATGCCCTTTGCTAGCGCCTTTGGTCCCATATTCTCATGTGTCTGCCAAGGCTTTCAATAGATTAACCTTTTCCTTGACGAGGATGACATCTGCAAGCATGGTGCGCCCCATGGAACTAGTGATACAGCTTCTTGGAATGGCCCTTTCGGTCGCGTTGTTGGGTAAAGGTGCCGACCTATTTGTCGACGGTGCTTCCCAAATTGCTCGAAAAATGAATATTTCCGAGCTGGCAATAGGGTTGACGTTGGTCGGATTTGGAACTTCGTCTCCGGAGTTTGCGGTATCTATTGGTGCAGCACTTACGGGCCGGCCCGATTTGTCCGTCGGAAATATCGTAGGATCTAACATATTTAATTTGGGCTTTATTCTTGGAGGGTGCGCAATTGTTGCCCCAATAGCCTGTTCCAGGCAGTTGGTTTTTCGCGACGGTCTTTTTCTGATCGCGGTGACGTCTGCTCTTGGGTTCTTTATAAGTGATCTAGAGCTGACCCGGATTGAGGGGGGCATCATGGTGGCCCTTTTGGTCGGCTACCTCGGATTTTTGTTCTTCAACAACTCTGGTTTTGAGTCGGGTGAGGAGGTCGAAGAGGTTAATATTTCTCCATGGACAATCCCATTGGGTTTGGTGGGATTGTTGATGGTATTGGGTGGTGCCCACCTCTTAATAGAGTGTGCTTCGGAAGTCGCTAGAAACTTTGGTATGAGCGAATGGGCGATTGGAGTTACCATTGTAGCGGCCGGAACGTCTGCACCAGAACTGGTTACCTGTTTGGTGGCGGCATTAAAGGGCAAACACGGTATTTCCGCCGGAACCCTCATTGGCAGTGATCTCTACAACCTACTTGGGGTATTGGGGGTGGCATCTCTGATTACTCCGATGACTGTTGACCCAAGTGGCAAAACGAGTGTCTTTTTATTGGTCGCAATGGTGGTCCTAGTAGTTTGCTTTATGCGCTCTGGTTGGAAAATAAGTCGAGCCGAAGGTACTTTTTTGGTGAGCCTTAATCTTGTTCGCTGGCTCACAGATATGGGCGTCTTGAAGTTTTAAGATTCTAATAACCTATTAGAATACACTAACCTATTCATTTTAAAGAGGAATTGACCTTTAACAAGGTGTGGCGGACCTCCGACTGCGATGCTATTGTTTCCAGCATTAGGGAGAACGATAGTTCGAATAGGAAGGTTCTGCGGTGAGAGCATATATCTGTTTTGGATTTCTAGCGATTTCTCTTAATGCTTTTTTGTCCGGTTGTAGCGGTAAATTGGTTATCGATGAAGACGCTTTAGATACACAGCTCGATCCTAATTCCTGTATTGCGGTGACCTGTAACGAGGGCTTTGAATGCGTTGCAGGGGAGTGTGTGGCATTGGCACTTTGCAATCCGCTGAATCCAAACGGGTATTGTGGACCTGGTGCGATTTGCGTCGATGGAGTGTGCGTCCCAGAGCAATCAGGCTTGAGCGGGTGTGGCGATGACAATCTTCTCTGTGCCCCTAATGAGGCATGTATTGAGGGTGTATGCACCGCCATTGAAGCGAATCAAGCATGTTCGCTTACGAAGATAGATGGTTTGTGCCCGTGGGGACAGGAGTGTGTTCAAGGTTGGTGCTACTGGAGCGAAGGGATTGCGTGCTCGGCAACCCAATTAGATGGAGTTTGCCCGCCGGGCAGTCGTTGTACAGGTGGTGATTGCCTTGAAGATGCAGGGACCTGTTCTGAAGTTATTCAGGATGGAACATGTGATTCGTGGCAAGAATGTGTGCGGGGACAATGTGCGGGGCCTATTGCGCTTGATGCATGCAGCCCGATGGCTCCCAACGGGCGCTGTCCGGCAACGGAGGTTTGTGTCGGCGGGACTTGTACGGAACTTTACCCGGGAAATATATGTTCACTCCAAAACCCCAACGGACTTTGTCCGGCGGGTGCGGGATGCAGTGCCGGACAATGCAGGGTGGTTGACTCCACCAACGAATGTTCAAATTCAAATTTGACAGGACTTTGCCTCGGGGGCGCTCAGTGTCGAGATGGCGCATGTGCTCAGATTCAGTGTGGGGCCGGAGGATTATTGTGCTCACCAGGGCACTATTGCACTGATACGGGCGAATGTGCTCCTTTAGGTTGCGACCCGGTTCATCCCAATGGGGAGTGCATTGATACGACGCTAGCCTGTACGCGGGGTTTGTGCTTGCCACCTGACTGCTCGGGCGACAACCCTGAAGGATTTTGCCCTCCAGGGTTGGTTTGTCGCTCGGGTGAATGTGGCGTTCCGGTGTGTTCTGATCTCTACCCCTTTGGTGAATGTCCCGATGGTGAGGTCTGTAATTCGGGGATCTGTGTCCCACGGCCTTGTTCCGTGGAGCTCCTTGGGGGCGTATGCAATGAAACGGTGGCTTTTTGTCATCCTGAAGTGGGGTGCAATAATTTTCTTGAAGCCACGTGTTGTGACCAGACTTTAGTGGAAGCTACCGGGTGTCAATTAGGGACATGCTCGGCTCCTCCATGCTCTATTGAAGAACCGTATGGTGCATGTCTAGATGATTATGTATGCATGGAGGGAGTTTGCGCTCTAGCTCCTTGCAGTCCGTTTTATCCCGATGGGTTTTGCGAGGTGGAAGGTGAGGAGTGTATTGCGGGGCGTTGCGCTCGAACTGGCTGCGCAGGACAAGCAGAGCCCGATGCATTTTGTACTCCGGATATTTGCGATACGAATCTTGATATATGTGTAACTCCTCCTTGTTCGATTTCGCACCTCGACGGTTTTTGCCCAGTTGGCACTGTTTGCTGCAACACCACTTATGCCAATGAGCAAGGGTGTGCTTCGGGGCAGTGCTTCGAGCCGAATTGTTCTGCCGGATTTCCGGGAGGTAATTGTTCTGCGGATGAAGTCTGTATCGGGGGGGTGTGCATTCTTGCGCCCTGCGGTCAGGATTTTCCCAACGGGGCATGCGGAGTCAACTATACCTGTAACGCAGGAGAATGTGTGCGTGCTCCATGCACCATTGATGCACCTCAAGGATATTGTCCCCAAGGGCAGCGCTGCATCGATGGTGGATGCATCCTCTTCGAATGTAGCGAACAATTTCCCCAGGGTTCGTGTCCTCCAGGCCAGTTTTGCGACGATAGTTCGGGGACTCCTCTTTGCGTTACCCCGGAGTGTAGCCCACAAAACCCCGGTGGCAGCTGCCCAGGGAATCAAGTGTGTTCGAACGGAGCCTGCGTTTTTCCAGGGTGCAGTGCGCTGGTACCCGATGGGCAGTGCCCGGCAAATCAATACTGTGACGCTGGTGAATGTCGCCTGAAGCCTTGTGCGCCAGATGTCCTCGACGGTGAATGCAATAGCGGAGAGGTTTGCTGTGATAACGAACTTGTGTCCACTGGGTTCTGTAGTGGGAACGAATTGGGAAATTGTAAAGAGACCGAATGCTCTTTGGCATTTCCGTACGGGAAATGTGCTAGTGAAGCGCAAGTTTGCGTCACCCAAGGTGATGGGGCCGAATGTGTTGACTTGTGCAGCTCGACGGCTCTAAGCGGATGGTGTCCCGAGTTGTTTGCGTGTGTAGAAGGGGCCTGTTCATTGGCTTGCCCGGAGGATTTTGATTGTGATGGCATCCCGAATTCGACGGAAGCTGGAGTGGATACCGATTTGGATGGTGTCGATGATGATCGTGATCGTGACAGTGATGGAGACTCTATTCTCGATGCGTTGGAGCTTACGGATGACGTGGATAGCGATGGAAAGCCGAACTATCGAGATAGAGATGCCGATGGTGATTATCTTTTAGACCGTCTGGAAGTCGGTGCGGTACCGAAATCTCCTTTGGATTTCGATTTTGACGAGATCCCTGATTTTCTCGATGTAGATAGCGACAATGATGGTATCTTAGATCGGTGTGAAGGAGCTCTTTCTGGATGCAGCAATACTACTTTATTGAGCTCGGCCGCGGACACGGATGATGATTCGGTTCCTGATTTTCATGATTTAGATTCCGACGCAGATGGGATCCCGGACGCGATAGAGGCTCGCGCCATTCCCGCTGAGGCTTCTTCGGTGGTTGAGACTGGCGCCAACCACGATGGGGACTTCATTCCAGATTATCGGGATTTGGATAGCGACAATGATGGCGTCAATGATGCAGATGAGGATGTCGACGGCGATGGTATAGTCAATTGTCAAGTAGATGGTGCTGGTGAAGAGGTTAGAGATACTCGTTTAAATCCATCGTGCGGTCAGATTTCGACCCCGTTCTCAAATAGCGAACCTTATAATTTCAACCCAGGTTGTCCCAATGCCAAATGTGTGTTGGCTGAGAGTTCTCGAGTTCACCCTGATACAGACGGCGATGGCATTGGAGACGGCCAAGACGGTGTTTTTCAGGTGTGTTCTTCTGGGAACCTAAAGCCTATTAACCTCTTTTACTCTCGCTTTGCGGATTTTGCTCTGGCGCTTGAAGAGGATTTCAATACTACCAATGTCATTTACAGAGGAATTGCAAATCCAGAAAACGAGGCTGGTCTAACGTTTGATGCTTCAAATACCTCAAATACCCCAAATATCCCAAATACCATATCTGGAGCGCATGCTGTTAGTGGCTTTATTCTCAACAAGACGCCTAGTGTTGAAGCGATGGCTGTTACGAGTATCGATCCCCAACGAAGCTTGATTGAAAAAGCACTAGCACAAGCCAGTGTGGACACTGCTTTGATCGAATCCATTTCGGTTGTGAATTCGGTAAGCTTGATTATCAATCGAAATTTCTCCAGTTTTGATAATTATGGCGTAGTTCTTTCTCGGTTCGAGATTCGAACCGAAGAAAATGCGAACATGCGAGCGCTACGAAACGATCTCGTTGAGGGACTAGATTCGAGTCTAACCGAGCTTACGGAGAGTGAGGGGCCAAGATCCGATGAGTTTATTCTTCAGATGGAAACTCTTTATCGGTACGACAATGGCACTACCGGAACTGTTTTGGTTATTGGAGCAATTTCGCCTAAAGGCAGTAGTGTCAATGACGACGCAAGCTATAGTTATCGAACCCAATGCTCCAAACAGACCGATAGTTCGACTTGCAATAGTCGGGATGGATGTCAATGGCAAAGTGGGGCTTGTGTAAAAGACTTCAACTATCAAATTCCTCTCTTCTTTGTCGATAATATCACCAACGGAAGTGCCGTCGCGCAATACGGTGATGACATAGCAGCTCTTTGTCAGAGTATGATTCAGGATTACGCCAAGGTGGATTTTTTGTGGGTAGTCGACAATTCGGGAAGCATGGAGGATGAAATTAGCCAAGTGCTCAATTCTGCACAACTCTTTTTTGAATTGATGAATCAAACCGAAGCGGACTATCGGGTTGGTCAGACTAGCACAATGACAACAGCTCCAAGGTGGCCACCGAGGGTTGAGTTCAAGAACCCTCAAGGTGATGAATCTCTGCTGGATGATATGTATACCCAAGGAATATGTAATAACTATTCAGAGTGGAATTGCAGTGACTATTATTGCAAATGGGATTCCAGTGCATCTCAGTGCATTCCCGATGGCTCTTTCAGTGTAAATGGTTTTTTGAGGGGCGGCTTTACTGGTGCTATTGCAGGAAAGACTTCAGACGATGTTACCGATCGAGACTTCGCTTTTGATTGTTCTGCTCATCCCTCTAATTGTACTACGAGTTCTTGTGGGGGAAGTGCATGTTGTTCTGCGTGTGATGGTGAAGCAAGTGGAAGCATTATCAATGAACCATCGTGCTATTTTGCCTCCAAGCTTCCCTGTGCTTCAGGGAGCGGTGCTGAGTATGGATTGACGATGGGACAATGGGCTGTGTTTCGGTCCGGAGCTACAAGTGGTTGCACAGGTTTGGGAACGAATCAGTGCAATGCAGCCGCTGGTTGTCAATGGCGGAATAATGGCTGCTACCAAGACTATTGCTCGAACGAGACCAACTCGATGGATTGTGATGGGATTGCTCATTGCCTTCGAGTTGGGCAAGTTGGTTCGGCTGGTTGCAATGCAGACCCAGAGTGCACATGGGTCAACGGTGAGTGTCAACTGGATGTATGTTCCAACTTGGTGGGGGAAAGTACCTGTGAAAACGACCCGCGTTGCGCATGGGATGGCGTCTCATGCAAAGAGCATATTGGGTGGTACTGTGCGGCGTTGGATGTCACCGACTGTACCAATGATAGCCGGTGCTCCTGGCTCGGCGCTGCCTACCAGTGTGCTTCAAATCATTGTGCAGGAAAGGGCGATGCGGTTGAGTGCACGAACTCAGACAAATGTTCGGTGAGTGCCGGTGAATGCATTGATAGGTTTGAGTCGACTATTGCTGGTAATTGCGAGTGGGATCCCTTCACAAAGCTCTGTTTGCCTACTCTAGCTGGAGCGATGTGTCGAACCTTCAATGTGGCCCAATGCGCTTTGGTAGAATCGTGCTTTTGGGATGGGGTTTTTTGTCGCTCTCAAGAGCCTAGTTTGGGAACGCTATGTGATGCTACCAGCGATGCAGTGTGCGAAAATATGGGAGGAAGCATAAGAGGTGAAGACTTCTGTCAATGGACGGATTCCGATAGTTCTTGTCAAGCCACACCCAAATACGCCTTTCGCAAAGATGCAGCAAAGGTGGCTGTGATGCTCTCTGATGAGGAAGCGTGCTCATTGCGTGATGGCCCGAATGCTAGTGGCTTTTTCGCTAATGACGGTTGGTGCACTTGGTATGGCGATTATGGAGTTGGTTTAACTCCATACGATAGCGGGATTAGAGCCGCTAGAACCCAGAGTTTTACAGATTTTTATAGGGCTCGGGGCTTTACTGTTTTTGCTATAACTGGCGACAAGCCAGAGCTGGGTAGGGAACCGGGTGGCAATAATGGAGGCTGTGATGCGAACGGAAATCAAGCGGAAGCGGGACAAGGATATATTGCGGTAGCAGAAGGAACGGGCGGTGGTTGGGGAAGTATTTGTGCGGCAGATCTTTACCCTTCTATCGAGTCGATTGTCATTAGCTCCATCGCGAAGGGCTCCTCGTATAAATTAGAGAGTACCATTGATGGGCGTTCGGTTCAGCCGATTGCATCGACTATTCAGGTTGCTACCGAAGTTTGCGATGTCCCTACTGAGTACCCCAATTGCGGCAGTGGTACCCACACCGAGGTGATTCCGCGGTCTCGCGATAATGGATACGACTACGACGCGTTAAATAATACATTGGTGCTCTATGGCGATGCGCGACCAAAAGAGGATGGAGATATCACGGTGTCCTATCGCTATTGGGTTGACTTGAGTCAGCCGGCGATCGGCAACCCCGCTTGTCCTTGTCCGGAAACGATAGCGGAAGAATGTGTGTGTGCGGCTGGGCGTGCTTGTGGTGCAAGTGACACTCCAAGTACAAATCGATGCGAGGGGTTGATGGAATCTGCTTGTGCACAGACTCCAGGTTGCCAGTACAATAGTGTTGCAGGTTGTCTAGTAAATGGTATTTGCGAGCCTGATCCAACATGCGGGGGTAGCTGTCCTTTCGGTGAGGTTTGCAACCCGCTAACGGGGCTTTGCATGTGTGATCAAACCTGCGGGGGCCAGTGCGGGGTCGGCTTGCGGTGTGATTACGACGAAGCTTCACCTACTTGTGGGGATTGTCTGTGCGACACCACTTGCGCAGGCGGATGCCCCGCAGGACAGGTTTGCGATGATGATATAAATTCGGGAACGTGTGGGCAGTGCTCGTGTGATACGACCTGTGCTGGAGCTTGCACGGGTGATTTGCTCTGCAATGATGATATAGGGTCACCATCTTGCGGCTTTTGCGAGCCACCTCAGTGCGGGAATTGCCCAGCGGGAACTCAGTGCGATCGGTCAACGGGTCTTTGTATTTGCGATTTTGATTGCGGTGGGGGCTGCCCTCTCGGGCAGAGCTGTGATGATGACTCTGAATCTGAGACCTGTGGCCAATGTTTGTGCGACCCCACCTGTGGCGGAAGTTGTCCAAATGGTACAATCTGCAATGGGAATACAGGTTCTCCATCGTGCGGCCGGTGCCTCGTAGATCCTACCTGTGGTGGCAATTGCTCCGAGGGCGAGGTTTGCAACCCGGTTACGGGGCTGTGTGAGCCGACTTGCCCGGAATGCGGGATTGGTCAAGTGTGTAATACAATTACGGCTCAATGTGTTTGTGATCAGGGCTGTGGCGGCGCTTGCCCCGAAGGATCTTTTTGTGACAGTGATTTGGCATCGCCGACTTGTGGCACCTGTGTATGCGATGCGACTTGCGGTGGTGGTGACTGTCCCGCTGGCCAAATTTGTGATGACGGAACTCGGTGTTCCGGGTTGGCTAGTGAGCAAGCCTGTCTAGAAGATCTGCAATGCGTGGTGGATAGTGAAACCAGCGAGTGTTTCTCGCCGACATGCGGACGATGCAGCGTGGACCCAACCTGCGGTGGTGATTGTCCGACTGGAACCGTTTGCGATCCTTTGAGTGGACTTTGCATTGCCGACCCTGAATGCGGTGGCTGTCCACCCAACTTTCAATGCAATCCACTAACAGGGCAGTGTGATCCTGTTGGGGGTTAAGCTTAGAGTTGAAGCCACCAAGCGTAGCTCATGGCTAAGGCCAGAAGAGGGAAAATGACGTAGAAGATCCCACGAGGCTTGGGGATCGGTACTCGTAAGACAAACAAAACGGCAAGTACAAAGAGGGTCACTAGCATCGGTAGCTCTGCAAGGCCCTGGTCTGGGCTAAATGCAAAGTACATTACAAGTGGAAAGATAAGTGCAGCGTAAGTCACGGGGAGCCCGGTAAAATAGTGAACGGGGCCGGTAGTTTTCGTTGCTAGTGTATTGAAATAGGCCAGTCTTGTTCCGGCGCAGCAAATGTATAAGAGCATTGCCATTATTTCTAAGGGCTGAGTCATTCCTGAATTGAGGAGAATAAAAGCTGGAGCCACTCCAAAACTAGCCATATCTGCTACGGTATCAATATAGATGCCGTATTCTTGTTCGGCACTCGACAAATTCGATTTGCGAGCTACCATCCCGTCGAAGAGGTCGCAGATACCCGCATAAATAAGGCTGATAGCTGCTAATGGAATATTCCCTTTTACCGCAAACACCACGGACATACACCCCAGAATGATGCCCAGTAGTGTCAATATGGTCGGTAGGTTGATGTATCCAATCAAAATTCCAGAGGCTTTGGTCGGCGGGGTTGCTATTTCCTCTCCCATAGAGTTTTCCTTCGGCTGTGAATTGACGGAATTGATTTCTTGAATCAAGGGTAGCAATAAGTCACGTTGATA
>CAXGXL010000084.1:0-9553 GCA_964013555.1 uncultured bacterium | reverse complement strand
CAGCTCTCGTTACTATGCTACTACGAAGACATCCTTGATATTGCCCAAGTAGCTTGCGAATCAGGAAAAGAAATAGACACAGCGGCCAAAGTTCTTTATAGCGTCGGGCATAGTACTGGCCTCATCCAAATTATCCGCAACTCGATTAAAACGAGTAGTAAATCTACTTTGGAGCGACCCGCTCGCTCCGCCCTACGTTACCAACTACGACATCAACTAGTTTCCATAGCCTCTCGCATAATACAAGGATGTGGTCCCGATGGGCAATTCACCGCAGAAAATAATGAATTGGTGCAAGTCATTCAAGAGGAACTGAACCCGATGCTCAACGCGGATGAATTCGAATTGAGTGCATTGGTCATAGCTACGGATAGAATAGGGAGGCACTCCAACGGGCATTAACGCTTAATGGAATACCTATTTAATCGGGAATAGAAAGAAGCTCTCGAAAGCCCCAATTCACTGGCAGTTCGTTTTACATTCCAGTTATTGCGTTCGAGGGCCGCAAGCAGCACCTCCTTCTCGAAACCATCCATAATTTCTCGCAAGCTCCCCCTGCAACTATCAATCAAGGTGCTTTTGTGGTTTAGCTTCACATGCTGTAATTTCTCGGATAAATCCACAACCCCCATTACTCCATCGGATAGCGCTAAACTGCGCCTTATTTCATTCTCCAACTCTCTAATATTTCCCGGCCAATCGTAGGCTAACATCGCAGCTAGAGCCTCTTTGCCCATCGACTGCTTCATAGAACGACCAACAATTTTCCGACAAAAATGCTCCACCAAAGCGGGAATATCCTCCCGCCGCTCCCGCAACGGCGGCAAAAGAACCTCAAGAACTTGAATCCGATAATAAAAGTCTTCTCGAAAACAACCCTCTTGAATCCGCTCAGCCAAATCTCGATTGGTCGCACTCAGAATTCTAATATCGCAGGGTAAGGTCTGACTTGACCCAAGAGGTCGATACTCCCGTTCCTGTAAAACCCGTAATAACTTCACCTGCATAAGCACAGGCATCTCGCCGATTTCATCAAAAAAAAGAGTGCCCCCTTCTGCCTCCCCGATCAAACCCTTCTTATCGCGGCTGGCGCCCGTAAAGGCGCCCTTTTTATAGCCGAATAATTCACTCTCAATCAATTCACCGGGCATCGCACCACAATTGATGCTCACAAATGCCCTAGATTTTCTTCTGGACCGTTCATGAAATGCTCTTGCCACCAATTCCTTACCTGTTCCAGATTCTCCTCTAATCAAAACAGGTACATCCGTATCAGCGAATCGCTCTACTAGTCGAAGCGCTTTTTTTAAAGAGGCACTCGAGCCCACAAAGCGTTCAAAGCCAACCCCCACCCCCACAGAAGTCCCTTCTTCACGCAATCTCCTCAATGCTTGTTCAGCTTGACTCTCGTAACGAGCGACATCTTTTTTCAACCTGGAGTTTAAGCTTTCTAACTCTTTGTTTCTGTCTGCGAGTTCGGATTCCTTTAAACGAATTTCAGAGAAAAGCCTGGCATTTTCCATGGCAATAGAAGCTTGGTCTGCCAAGGCTGCGCACAACTCCATTTCATGTTCAGAGAATGCACGCTCCTGAAATCGATTGTCTAAGTAGAGCGACCCAATAAGCAGGTCCTCCCCGCCACGACCAACTCGAAGCGGTAGACACAAAATGGAACGTAACCTAAAAGCACTGACACTCTTAACGTGACTGAATCGTCGATCTTCAAGCGCATTTGTGGTTAGAATTTTTTCACCGTTAGTAAGCACTTCCAAAGCGATAGAACGGCTAATGCCATGACTGCCTTCATCAATGGTTCGCTTGTCTAAATTCCGTGCAACGGCGACCGCAACTCCCTCATTTTTTCGGATTAAAATAAATCCACGCTCAGCTCCAATCAATTCAATCGCCGCATCTACGATCAGCTCGAGCAGTACATCGAGTTCGTGCTCCCTCGCTAGGCGACGATTAATTCCCATAAGCTGTCTAATGAACGATATATCAGGCTTCATATCAAAATTTTCCGCCTCCCGCTTATGCGGATTTTCAACATAGGATAAAAGCTCTCTCCTAAAATAAGTCTTGAAATAGGCGGTTTTATCTTGAGAAGCCAAAATCATTCGCCATTGATTCAACTTTTGCCCCGCTTGAATCTTAATTCTCTGAGCCTTCGAGTCTTTGCGCCGCTCAAAACACTCGCCCAAAAGAGCTAATATTTTCCACTCAAATCTTAAATTATTTTCTTTTCGTATTTCGTTAAGAGTGGCTTGAAGGATCTCAATATCATCTCGGGCAACCGGAAGCCGTTGAAAAAGTTTACCATAGATACTCCAAGCAACAACTCGCCAACGCAACTCAGGATAGAAATTCTCGACTAGAAGAATAGTAAAAGTCTCGTTCGAACGGCTATAATTTGTATTCAATAGGTCGAACCTTGCTTGTAACAACTTCCACTCACCCATCGCTGTTGGGTCACTTATTGTCTTGAGTTCGTCCTTTGCCTGTTCCAAATAGGGTGCAGCACCAAGAGGATCGCCACGTTCTAAGAATGACTCCGTTAATATTAAGAGGGTCATTGCTCGCGGATAGGTTAATCCGTGCTTAGCGCAAAGTGATTCAGTCCACTGAGCTACTCTGAAACCTTCTTCTAATTGCCCACCGAGAACGAGAAGATTACCGAGGTTGACTCCGCTTTGAGATTGGTCTTTCGTATTTCCAAGAATCAAAGCCCTTGATAAACTTTCCCGAAACCGACGCTCAGCCTCTGACCAGGTTCCCAAATCCTGCAATAACGTTCCGAAATTGATAGACCGAGAAATATATGAAATAGGATTAGAGAATTGTATAGCCTGCTCATAAGCTCCCACAGCTTCTTCCTGACGCGAACTTCTCTGATACGCGATAGCTAAGCCATGCCACGAGCGACTCAAGGTCGCTAGGTCCTCCTCCTCTTGTGCCAACTCAATAGCCCTTCTTAAAGACTCAATACCCAACTCTATCTTTCCTATCTGACATAGCGCGCTACCCAAGGTACCAGCCATCATTGCATTCTGCTCGTCTCGAAAGTCGTAGCCCAACTCAACGGCTTCGGCTGCCTTGCCAGAGGCAAGCAAGGCACCTACAAATACAGCTACGCAATCTACATCACTAAGGTAGAGTTTCGTTTTCTCCATGCACTCTCTAAACCGCCCAACCCTATTGAATGCCTCCCCCATTTTGGCAGCCTTCCAGGAGTCGGAGACGCAATCCTCCAAGAGGTTCGATGCCAGTTCTACTCCTCTTACGTCTCCGATGGTAGCGGATTCCCGAGCCCACAATAGAAGATGACTCTTAGTGAACGGCTGCTTGCCAAAAGAGGCGTGTAACTCATGAAACAACTCCACCGAAACTTCTCGTGTAGTCAACTCGAGTAAGCGGTCAATCTGCGACGGCTCGCACGCCCCATCTTGGCTTTTAATCGATAGTAGTTCAGACTCAAACTCAAAACCTTCACTTCCATAGGCGCTCGAGAGAATCTTGTACCATCGTGACCTTCCTCGACGAACCCGAAAAACATGAGGCACAGACACAAACCCGACTTCACTTTGACCGATGGGCACCAGAAATCCCTCATGAATCCACTTCCCCAAATCAGTCTTTTCCCCAAGAGACTCCAACAAACTCAAGACAACTTTTGTTGGAATAGCTTCGTTTAGAATTCTTAAGGGCTCTAATTCACGAGGAAAGCAAAGCAATAAAGACGAATCATTTAAATCCTCAGCGCTAAGTTCGAGAACAGTCTTGCCTGTGGAGGCCAAAATATTTAACGCGGCTTGAAGCAATTTGGGTTTACCAGATGCCAACTCTAATAAAGTGCTCACTTCCGCATCCAGGGGCGGGTAACCATAGGCCAAGCACAAAAACTGCGCTACTTCATCAAAAGTAAATGGTGATAAACATCTATCGGGGGAAATACACTCGCCCCCCTCGTTGATAACAACTTGAAGTGATCTTTGTGCATCAACCATCTTTAAGAGAGCCAAAAAATGATCCCACGAAGTACTAGCAGAGCCCGTCGCGCCGTCATCAATAGCCACGGCCAAGGAAAGCTCCATGGCTAGTTCCTCAAGTAAAAGCAACACTATTTGAGCACGCTCCTTACCTGAGATAGGCGGGAGTCGATTCTGTGAACCAAGAGAAATCCTTGGATGCTCACAGAGATTCCATAAGGTCTCCTTATTTTCGGAAAGCCAATCGCTTGTCTGAGGCGCCAGAGAAATCGCCTGAAAAAGCAGCTCCTTTATTGGATCCCGAGACTTGGCCGAAACAGTGAGAACATAAAACCCCCTCAATTTTAACTCTTCAACACAATATTCAAGAAAAGCACTCAAGCCGTTCCCGGAGGCACCGCCAAACGAAAAAACTGAACAAGGCTCGCTGAACCACTTAGTTAGTTGGGCTCTTTGAGCCTCTCTAGCGCACAAGGGAAGCGAAGTAATGGGCCGTTGTAAAAGTGGGTCGTTGGGTAACCCAGACAAGGAATAGAGAGTTTTCGCCAATCGATGAGCGCTGGGCCGATTCGATGGGATCGGATCCATAGCCGATATAAAAAGAGCCCTTACCTCCGCTCTATCTGCATAACTCGGGTCAGAGTCTACGAGCAACTCCCAAATACTCTTACCAAAGGTAAAAATATCAACCCTATCTGAGATGGGTTTGCCATTGTATAATTCCGGAGCCATATAACCTGGCGTACCTCCGATATATTCCGCCCCAATGGGCTGAACTAAACCCAAATCAAGAATACATGCGCGACCGGAATCGGAATCAACGACAATATTTGAGGCGGTTGGGTCGAAGTGCACCCAACCTCTTGCATGTAAGTGTGACAAGGCATGAGCAATTGGAGCCACGAGCCTCATAAGCGCTTCAGCTGAATTTTGTCGACTCCATTCACGCAAATCGAGACCAACAATCCTCTCTTGTACCAAATAGCTAACGGAGCCTACGTAAACCAAATCCAAAGCACGAACCACGTGAGGATGCTTCAAACGCTTCAGAGAAATAAACTCCCTAGCCAAAGTCGCACAAGACCCGGTCTTTAACTTCTTAATCGCAACAGGATAGCCCTGATGCCATTGGTCCTGAGCCGACAAAACTTCGGCTTCACCGCCTTCGCCGATCCGACCGGTCAATAGATAACGATTCGCCAATAGTGTCATCAACTCACACCAACAATCATTACTCTACGAGTAAGAAGGCAATCCAAGTTGACATCTTCGGAACACCGAAATAAACGATTTTTCATGCCTCGCCCTAAGAACTTAGACACCCCTGAAGGTCGTCGTCGAAGAGAAGAAAAATACCAACGTATTCTTGATGCATCTTTGGACGTATTCTCGCAGAAGGGCTTTTCAGAAGCAAAAATTAGTGAAATTGCTGAAGTAGCAGGCGTTGCCGACGGCACAATATACCTCTACTTTAAGAACAAAGATGATCTACTTATTTCCTTATTTGAACTGAAATTAGAGAAAATTAACGCAGGTCTTCAAGAAGTCCTCATTCCTATTTCTGATCCCCTAGCTGGCCTCAAGGCAATTATCGACTACCATCTGGGTTTAGCAATTCAGGATCCAGCGTTGGCCTCATTCATTACCATCGAGCTAAGACGAAGCGCTGCATTTATGAAAGACTACGCCAAAGAACAGCTCTCCGAATATATGGGCCAATGGCAACGCATTCTTCAGCAAGGAAAAGATGAAGGAATCTTTGATCGTAATCTTAGCGCTAGCATAATGAAGCACATTCTCTTTGGAGCCTTAGACCATACATGCGGCGTTTGGGTAAGCAACCCCAAGCGCGATCCTTCAGATCTACGCGACGTAGGGACACAACTTTCTAAGTTGTTTCTTCGTGGATTACAGAATTCCCATCACTGAATGCGGAATGTATTAAATTCCCCAGTCGGATCGTCCCACCGTACAAGTACGTCACTCACACTAGCAGCAGGCGGTCCTAAACGACACCAGGTAATCAACTCCTCAATAGCATAGCGACGCCCTTCCACAACGATCTCTACACTCCCGTCCCCAAGATTCATAACGGTGCCCACCAAATCTAATTGCTGGGCTTGCTCCATCGTTGAAGCACGATAAAAGACACCTTGAACGGTTCCTGAGACTAAAATACTAGCTCTTGATTCAAAGTCGCTCATAATCTCCCCTTATCACCTAGACTAAAGAAAATTGCCACCAAAACACTAAGGAGTCGAGCCCAAATCCAAAAAGGCAGTACTTAACCACGGGACATAGGTGATTATTATCAGCGCCACAAAAAGTACTACCAAATAAGGAAGAACCGTTTTCCAGATTGCCGGAAGCTCCTTCTTAAAACGGAAAGATGAAAGGAAAAGGTTCATCCCCACCGGCGGAGTTAGATAACCAATTTCGAGATTCGCCAAGAAGATAATTCCAAAATGAACCGGATGTACATCAAATATCTGTGCGACTGGGACCAAAAGAGGCACAAAGATAACAATGGCAGAAAGAATATCTAAAAGACAACCGACCACTAAGAGTAGCAAATTAGTGTAGAGCAAAAAGACAATCTTATTGGATATGTTTGCTTTCGCCCAGGCAACTATGGCCTGAGGAATTTCAACATCAACAAAATAGGCCACTAAGCCCAATGCTAGGCCAACAATAACCAAAACAGCACCAATGAGAACACCACTTTCAGTGATTGCCTCTCCCATCTCTGTTTTCAGATCTAGATCTTTATGAATGAAACCGACAACAATTAAAGTGTAAACAGCGCCTACCGCCGCGGCTTCGGTAATGTCTGCCAAACCCAATATGAGAAGACCTAAAATAATAACCGGAAGAAGAAGTTCCCATATTGCAGCACGAAACGAAGCTTTTGCTTCCGCCCATTCGAAAGGGTGAGTATTTAATTTACTTCGCCGACCTAGGGCGACACCAGTTCCTGCTACGGCGAGAATCAACAAGCAGCCCGGAAGAATGCCCGCCAAAAACATATGATCAATATCTACCTTAGCAAAAATACCGTACATAATAAGGGGCAAAGCTGGCGCAAAGAGAAGTCCGATAGACCCTGAAGCAGTTACCAAGCCCAAGCTGGTGTTCTCACTATAACCCTCTTCAGAGAGCATCTGGTGTAACAAAACCCCTAAAGCTAAAATAGTAACCCCAGAAGCCCCCGAAAAGGTCGTAAAAAAAGCACAAACGACAACCGCGGCCACCGCGAGCCCACCGGGAGCCCACCCGAGCCATGCCCTCGCGACCCTTACGAGCCTCGCAGGAGCATTGCCTTTAGCTAGAACCGCCCCCATTAAAGTGAATAACGGAAGCGTCACTAGAGCAGGCGCGTCTAGAAGCTGATAAACGCTTGGCGGCACCGCGGCAATGGGACTCTCCGCCACCCAAAAACCGAGCATCGCAATCCCACCAAGAACCCCAAATAGAGGCATTCCCGTCAAAAATCCCACCAGAATGACCAAACCCGCTACCCAAGGCATATAGGCAAACGCGAAATCCGAAAGGGGTGTAATCAAATCTAAGGCTCTTTCCGCATCGGGATACCGCTCAGGAAACCAATCAACGGCATTCGGTAAGGAACCAGCGACTGCTGCAAAGAAGAAGCAAAGACCTAGCCACGGACGAAACCGCATAGCGCGCAAAGCAAAGCGCCAAGCGCAAAATGCAAAACCCCAAACAATCAAAGCGGCTATCGTCCAAGTAGGCAGAACCTCCAACTCTTTAGCTCCAGCTTCAAACTCACCTTCAAGGAACTCAAAGGAAGCGTACGCCAGATACATACAAATGATACAAATAGCGCTATCCGAAATGGCTCGGAACCACGCGCCAAGTTTTGGCGGCGCAAATCGATGAACGATATCTATGGCGATATGGTTGCCCTGGCGTGTCGCCAAAGAGGCACCAAGCATTGCAATCGCCAGTGTGCAATACTTGGGAATTCGGTCAAACCAGGGTGAGCTTGCCAAGCCGAAATTGCGCAAGACAAAATCAAGGCTCGCAAAGCCAGCGCAGCAAATCATCGCTAGAGCGAGTAGCTTCCCATCAACACGACCCAAAAAACCGTCAATGTGGAGAAGTCCTTTCAGCCAACCCCTACTTTCTCTGGCAGCATCTAAATCGGATTCTGAAGTCGATTCAGCTTCAACTTCAGAATCAGGAGACGTTAAAGAACTAGTTCCCATTTGCCCGATATTCGCTTACGGCTGTCTTGAGATCTTGGAGCAAAGCGTCAGAATAAACTTCCCCTGCAGAAGCCTGAGCCGAAGCTAGGGCAGCTTTCTGCCATTGCTTTTTCTGGCGAGCTGTTGGAACAACAACCTTTACACCCGCTTTCTTGAGCGCTGCTATTGCATCTTCATCACCACCACGAACCATCTCTTCCATCTTCGGCGTGATTTCGCGGCCGGCTTGTTCAATGGCAGCCTTTTCAGCATCGGTGAGTGTATCAAATTTCTTCTTGGTTATAACTACCGCACCAATGGTAACGGCAAGCGGCAAATCGTACATGTACTCAGAGCGGGTAAACCACTGCAGCGAAAGGCTTACTAAGGGTGCTACAGAATAAGCGTTCATGAGTCCAGTTTGAAGTCCCGGTAAAACCTCAGGCATACTGGTCATCACAGGATTTACGTCGAGCTCTTTATAGAATTGACGAGTCAAACCATCTTGGGTCCAACACCACGGCTTGGTTTTCTTGACGTCCTCAATGGTGTCAACACGAGTTTTAGAGAACAACCGATTGAAACCAACGTCACCCCATACCAACACTTCGTAGCCCTTTTCTCGAAGTAACGCTTTGAGCTTGTCGCTCATTTTTGTACGCGCCGCGTCCAATTCAGCCCAGGTTTGGATAACACCGGGAGCTTGGAGCACCATCAATTCAGGCTGGATTTCAGCCAAACCAACCGAAGTCAAGGCGCCTCCGTGAAGTTGGCCAACCCGCATTTTGCGTACAACATCAGGTTCGTCGCCGGCCACGCCACCAGGGTAGAGACGTATCTTGACACTTCCATTGGTCAGTTCTCGAATCCGCTTATCCGCATCCTTTAGAATCTGCCACCATGCAGACCCTTCAGGAGCTAAAGTGGCAATCTTGAGGGTCTTGGACCGCCTACGGGCAAAGCTGTCTTCAGCCAAAACGGTTACAGTAACAAAGGATACGAGCACAAAAAGAATTGATTTTTTCAACGACATAGTTCCACCATTTTTATTTTTTATAGTTAATTTTCTTTCCGCTCCACGAGTTTAGAGAAAAAGGTCATCAGCCTCAGCAAGGTAGCGCTTAGCTCGCCGTTGAGCCAAACGATTTGCTAAAGACAAATCTTTGTTAACATCAGGATCCGCTGCCAGTACTTTTTCCATCTGAGCAACATAGAGTTCTTTATTGCCGGTCTGTAAACCGACCATTCGCCCATAAAGAACGTAACTCATAAGATGCTCCCCCTTGGTCAACTCCCATACTTGCTTGAATTTCTTGGTGGCCGCTTGCGGATCACCACCCATAGCTTTGGGAACCCCCG
>CAXGXL010000083.1:0-9606 GCA_964013555.1 uncultured bacterium | reverse complement strand
AACGCTTAGCTGCCTCATTGGGCTTACCGCACTCATTCGCCGACGACGCTTCAACGCCAAATTCCATTCCAACAATGAATAGAGAGTCAGTTTCGAAATGACTCAAATCCCACCAAATGGAACAACCTCTAAAATACCATCCTCAGGATTCGTCAGCTCTGCTCTTATCTCCTTCACACTTCTTCCGTCCGGCGGGAGTGGTAAATCAGAAGCAATTTCACAAAGCGGTCGCATCACAAACGCTCGCTCGCGCATTCGTGGATGTGGCACCACCAAATCTACCTCATCGATTTGACAGTCTTCGTAAACCAACAGATCCAGATCTAAGGGACGAGATGCCCATTTTCGGGATCGGACTCGACCACAAGACCGCTCCACCAACAACAAATTTTCAAGCAGAGTCCGAGGCGATAGATTGGTTCGAATCTCCAAAACTGCATTCCAATAATCGGGAACCAAATCAGAGCAATTATCCGTCGTTAGCGCTACGGTTCGATAGGCCGATGACACCTTGGTTAGAACCACATCGCGGCCCTCTAAAGCGTTTAACGCAACACGAAAGGTTTCTAGAACATTACCTTGGTTTCCACCCAAGGCGATAAAAGCTTGAATGCAATTATCCGATAACATCGTGCATCGAGTATCGCCCAGGAGCTTGCCCGACCAGCCACTTAGCCGCCCTTAATGCTCCCGATGCGAAGATGTTCGGAGTAGTCGAACGATGAGTTAACTCAATGCGTTCACCCTCTCCGAGAAAAAAGACCGTATGCTCACCTGACACATCGCCCCCCCTCATGGAAGCATACCCAAGTTCATTTTCTTTCCGAGGAGCATCGCCGCAGCGACCGGTTATGTCCTGCAAGCCAGATCGACCAGCATGCACCGCCTTGCCTAGCGCATATGCCGTACCACTTGCGGCATCTCGCTTCGATTTGTGATGAATTTCGCAGATCTCAACATCAAATCCGCTAAGTGCTCTAGACGCCGCTTCAACAAGCTTCGTCAGCACCGTCACGCCAAAACTTAGGTTAGCAGCCTCCAATACCGGCGTTCTATTTGCTGCTGTATCAAGTGCATTCAGGTCTACACCAGTCAATCCCGTAGACGCTACCACATAGGCAACTTCATGCTCGGCACACTTGGGCGCCAACGAACCGCAAATAGCCGGAGCACTAAAGTCAATTAGGGCGTCTGCTCCCACCAAGGCTTGGTCGAAATCATCGGTGATAATACATCCAGTTGGCAATATCTCGAGGCGCTGATCCTTTGGGTCATGGGTTCGAAGAAGTACTGAATACAAAGCAATGTCAGCGTCCCCCTTTGCCAAGTCAACAACCCGCCGCCCCATCCGTCCCCAAGGACCAACTACAGCTAATTTGAAACCACCCGCCATGAGAACACACACCTCCTATTGAGGCCGTCGCCGACCGTAAGTCTTGCACAGTGCAGCTTCTAGTTGAGCTATCCCTCGTCCTATCGCATCAGCCTTTACATCCAGTGTAGGCCGAATCCTAATACTAGAATCGCCACATGGTCGAACAATTAGCATTTCTTCAAAACAGGCCGCAACAACCTTGTCACGTTCCACCGCGGACGGAAAATCAAAGGTTACCCACAGTCCTCTGCCTCGTATATTCGATATCTCTGGAATAATATCAGGTATATCGTTCACCAGTTTATGCAGATAGTCCCCCATCGTCGCAGCACTAGAGAGAAGGTCATCCTCCTCGATAATTTCAATCATTCGTTGGCACCACATCATATCTACCAAGCGCCCTTCAAACCTCGCCAAGCTTGCCCCAGGAGAAACAATAGGGCCCTTACTTTCATGAACCCGCTGCGCCAAGGCTATTCCGCATACCTGGGCTCTCGCACCAAAAACCATCAAATCAGGCTTCACTCCATGATATTGCCAATCCCACCATTGACCCGTCCCCGTTAGGCCAGTGTGTACTTCATCGAAAATCAAAAGCGAATCGTGCCTATCACAAAGGCCACGCAATTCTTTCAAGAATTCGGTATGAAAATAGTTGTCGCCACCCTCAGATTGAATCGGCTCAAGAATGATTCCTGCAATATTATTTGGGTGCGCGACAAATAAAGCCTCAATTTCTTGTAGTGATCTTTCTTCTCGCTTCTCAATATCCGTTACGTTCTCTTCACGCAGAGGGAAGCGCACTAAAGGACTCGGAACTTTTAGGGCAAAATCTCTTGAAATCTGTCCCTGGGCTCTCTGACTAGCGCCGCGCTCTCGCCCATCAGAGCCATCGTCGAAGTGAATAATCTGCGCTCTCTGAGCACCTTGACTTGCCGCTAAGTTTCGTCTGGATTTCCAATCGAGAGCTAAGTTGAGCGCAGCTTGGAGAGCAGATGATTCACCGTCTACAAAGTGCACTTTCTCGAAATGCGAACCCAGAGGAATCGTCGAAAACTTATCAACAAAACTCGAAGCCTCGATCGAAAAAACGTCTTTGTGCATCGCAATTCGACCCAAAGATGTCAAAAATTCAGGGTCCATCATTTTTGGGTGGTTAATGCCTAACGGACGAGGACCGAAGGAGCCACCCAAATCCAAAAACTCCGTCTCGCGACGGACATCGTAGATATAAGACCCCTTACTTTTGGACAAATCGCATAAAATCTCCATCCCTCTTGCGAATCCCCATCGACTCAGCACAGACGATACTTGGCCTCCACTTAACTCACTCATAGGCAAGAAATAACAACCACCGAAGTGGATCACAAACGTTTAATACAAAGAGATTCAAATGCCGAGTCTAGCAGAGATACGAGCACGGCGTAAAATGGTCCACGAGCCAGCAAAAGCCAGCAACATTAAGGAACCGCCAACCCAAAACGGTAAATTCTCATTGATATCAAAGAGTCCCCCAGCAACCGCAGGACCGATGGTACGAGCCAATGCCAGCCCTGACTGATTCACACCCATTATTGCTCCCTGATTGTCACTTGGGGTATTCCGGGAAATCAGACTAAGAAGAGAGGGAGTCACGAGCGATTGCCCGATGGCCACCACCGCTACAAATCCGAGAAGCGCAGCGAAATTTCCTACCGGTGTAAGGGTGAGCAAATACATCCCAACCCCAACAAGCAAGAGACCTAATGACACCAAGGTTTGCTCCCCAAAAAGGTGAGTCAAACGCCCAATCAATCCCCCCTGAACTACGGCGATTACAACCCCCAAGTACAAAAAGAGGTACCCCGCAACCGGGGCTGCTTCTTGGGCCGACAACTCCAATCGGTTTTCCGTAAATAAAACGAAAGACATTTCCAACATGGAAAACGCTAGAGTCTGAAAAGCCCCTAAAGCAATTAAAGCCCTAAGATTCTTCAGCGAACGCACTATTTTCAAGAGCTCGAAACGGCTCTTGCCTGCGTGCTCGCCCTCTAGTCTTGCGGGCAAGCTCTCTTCTAGAAAGAAATACGCGCTCGCCAAATTGAGCAATGCCAATAAAGTCGCCCCATAAAATGGAATCGAGGTTCCAAACTCCGCCAAGCCTCCACCCAGCGCCGGCCCCAGTACAAACCCAATTCCACGAGCGGCACCAATCTTTCCCATTCCCTTGGCTCGATGCTCCAATTCCGTAGAGTCCGCAATATAGGCGTTTGCGACAGAGATATTCGAACTACACACCCCAGCAAATAGCCGCGCGACAAATAAGGTCCAATAATCTGAAGCCAAAGCACAAATTAAAAGCGATACGGCATTTCCCGCAATACTAATTAACAACACAGGCCTTCGACCAATACGGTCCGATAAGCGTCCCCAAAAGGGCAAAAATACGAGCTGCATAAGAGAAAAGATTCCCATCAAGAGTCCGACTTGGAGTCCGGATGCCCCAAAATTCTTGGCATAAAGTGGCAAAATAGGAATAATGATTCCAAATCCAATGAGATCCATCATCACCGTCAGAATCAACACTGCTAGCGGAGATCTCTTAAGTGCACGGCCTTTTGTTTTGCTAATCATCCGATTTCGATTTCACTTCTATTAAGAGTTATTTTGTCTCGGCACGGTCAACCGCCACCAACGACAACTACTCACTGCCTCTTTTCCCAAACACCATGGATATGGCCATACTCAGTCCTGCCAATGAAATCTGGGATAACCCGCAATACAAGAAATTTATGGTAAGAATATTTAACTCATACGTCCTTGCACTTTACCGAGCAACTAACGAACTCAATCACTGCGAAAAGCCAACCGAGTATTGTAGCTTATCTTCAGCATCAAACCCTATGATTCGGATCTCACCCTGGCTCCCAATGCAAGCGGACAAGAACCGGAAATGGCACCAGGCCTAAATATCAAACTCCTCGCGTCTTCGGCTCCCAAATATACTTGTGGAGTTGCAATTGAAACCGAACCAACAAATTATCTTCCACGATCCAATCAACCAATTGAGCTGAATCCAAACGGTCAAAAATTGCACCCAACAATACCGTTACTTTAGACTCCAGTTCATACTTCTTCATTACCTGCTTCGCCCAAAGGTAATCCGCTCGATCTCCCAAGACGAATTTAACCTCGTCTTTTTCCGTGAGATGCTCGATATTCCCCCATTGATTGGCATCCACTTCACCACTCGAGGGGGTTTTCAAATCCATAATTCGAATGACCCGAGAATCGATCTGGCTGATATCGCACGCGCCACTGGTTTCTATGAGTACCTGATAATTTTCATCGCAGAGCCTGGCCATCAACAAATGAATATTGTCTTGCAGAAGTGGCTCTCCCCCAGTCACCTCCACAAGCCTCGTACCCCGAGCACGTACCTCGTCCATTATGGCCTCGATGGACATTCCATTGCCTTGCGTAAAAGCGTGGGCTGTATCGCAATAATTACAACGTAGGTGGCAGACGCTCGTGCGAATAAATGTGCATGGCAGCCCGGCGTACGTCGACTCCCCCTGAATCGATGTGTAAATCTCATGAATGAGCAACTCATCTGCAGCAGCAAGTTCAAGGGGCTTTAATCGGCGTTGCAGAATTTCAGGGGACACCATGCTTCCTAGTACCCTTCGTTTCCATTTTCGCCAAGTCCTTATTCTCGCTCCACAAGAGTAAACTTAGGCTGATTTCGGCCACAAAGAGAAAAATCGGGGCGCGATGATCAAATTTGCACTTTAAACCCACCCTAACTTCTCTACGGGCCAATAATTCTTGAGTGCCCCTCCAGACCAGTATAAATCGCGCGGATGTCTAAAAAACAATTCGTAGCCCTTGCCGGCAATATTGGGTGTGGCAAAACCACTGCAGCGAAACTCCTAAGTAGACGTTTCGGATACGAACTCTTCGAGGAGCCCGTGATTGATAACCGGTTTCTCGCCAACTACTACAAGGACATGAAACGCTGGTCTTTTTCACTTCAGCTGGAGTTCCTCATTAAGCGGGTAACCCACCACGAACTCATTGAGACCGTTCCGAAAAGTTGCATTCAAGATAGAACCTTAATTGAAGATCCGGAGATCTTTGCCAAGTACCTGCATGGCCTTGGCAATATGACCGACGACGAACTACAGCTCTATTTTGAGTATTTCGACCGGCTTCATCATGGCACGCGCCAACCCGATCGTATCATTTGCTTTCAATGCAGTGACGTCAACGTGTTGATGGAACGAATCCGAAAACGCGGCCGTAAAGAAGAGCAAAATATGCCACAAGAATTCCTAGAGGGACTCAACGGCTATTACTCAGCCTTCCCACAAAGTCTGAAAACCAAATATGGGATCGAAGTTATGACCTTTGATGTCACACATTTCAACATTCATGAGCCAGATCAAGCCGATGCATTCTGCTCATTGGCTGATGCGTTTTTACATGGTTCAGAGAATTCTCAACCGAAGAAGAAAAACGGGTCTATGGCAAGGCCGCGCGAATTGCTTTCTTAGCCAAGCTGCTCAAAGGAGCCTTCAATGGTTCTGCATAAAGCACGCGCCTGCTAGTCAGGTTCTTATTCAACTCTCCACTAATAGCATAAACTCGCGCCGTTACGTTGCGGTGACTTAGTGCATGTTTTACGATTGCAATTTGTTCTCCCAACCTCGAACCCAATTTCTTTTCGAGTAGAATGCGCGCAGCTTCTTCGCTCTCTGCCTGCGAGCTAGGAAGTTCCCAGAGTCCCGGCCAAAGACCCTCCAAGCCCCTTTGTTCTAACAAAAGCCCTTTTCCTTGCTCCAACCAAGCAAAAGCCACACTCATATTCTGCTTCCTCGGCTGCTTGGCTGTCGCAGGAAATTGAGTTGGGTTTCCGGTTTTATAGGCCACACAGTATTTTTGAATCGGACATAAACCACACGTTGGAACCTGCGGCGTACAAATAGTTGCACCGTGTTCCATAAGCGCTTGATTCCAATCTCCTGGTTGTTCACCAACAACCAACTCTTCAGCTAATTCCCAAGCCTTGTCCACCAGGGCCTTCTCATCGCTGCGCCCCGCAAGTCCAAATAATCGGGCAAATACCCGAATAACATTTCCATCTACAAGTGGTGCTTGTTCACCGTAAGCTATGGAGGCTATTGCCCCCCCCGTGTAACGCCCAACTCCCGGTAAACTCTGCAAATCGTGAGAATTGGCGGGAAGCACTCCATTCCAATTCTCGACTACAACCTGGGCAGCCCGATGAAGATTACGAGCGCGTCGATAAAAACCAAGTCCCGCCCAGGCCTCACAAACCTCACTCTCTTGAGCTTGAGCCAAAGACCGCACTGTTGGGAAAAGCTCCAAGAAGGGTCCCCAACGTGGAACAACCGTTTTTACCTGGGTCTGCTGCAGCATAATTTCGGAGACCCAGATAGAATAGGGGTCTTTGGTATGCCGCCACGGCAAATCACGATGGGTCTTAAGATAATAAGAAAGCAGTTGTTCTCGTATTTTTTTTAGATTGGTTCGATTCATGCCTAACCTAGCCTAGAGAGGCCCTTCATCACCACCTATCGCAAATTGCACCACAGCAGCATTGGGAGACGTTAATATATCATCCACTTTTCCATCGAAGACGACTTTCCCCTCGCACAACATCAAGATACGGTCGCAAATAGGAAAAAGCACCGGCAGGTCATTCGAAATGATTATGGTCGCAGAATTTAACTCTCTGGCCAGGTAAACGACCATATCCAAAATGGTTGCACTGGTAAGAGGGTCAAGGCCTGCTGTAGGATCATCAAAGAGGCCTATAGGCGGATTGATTATCATTGCTCGAGCGATACCAACGCGTTTTCGCATTCCCCCTGAAATTTCAGAAGGGTATTTTGCAGACGCCTCTTTAAGACCAACTTGCTCTAAGCGCTCGAAGACTTGAGATTTTATGGTTTCTTCATTCACCCGGCGACGACGTAACGGAAAAGCGACATTGTCAAATACAGTCAAAGAATCAAAAAGAGCGTCGTTCTGAAAGGACATTCCAATCCAACTCTGCCATTCATGAAGCCCTTGGTCGTTCAAGGCTATTTTGGAGCTACCGTCAAAAAGAACATCACCACTGCTAGCAGGAATAAGACCAGCAAGGGTCTTAAACAAAGTTGTTTTCCCTGATTCAGGAGGTCCAATTAGGCCTAAAATCTCGCCCCGACTTAATGAAAAGTGAATATCCTCCAAGACACTTCGATCATCGAGGATGACGTTGACTTCCCTAACTTCAATCATAACTTCAATGCTCTTTTTGCGCTCTTGACATGACGAGAATGCGGATACGTCTTGATAAATTCTTGAAGTGCCCTAGTTTGTTCGAATTTTGGTACTAGCAACGCCAATTCGTAGGCTGCATCATCTTTCAGTCGAGATTCAGGAAGTTCTTCAATCAGCTTACGAAATGCCTGGCGCGCATCCTCTATTCTCTTCGTTTTCTTGAGTGTCTTAGCATATTCAAAGAATGCCTCATCCATAAACTCACTATTATAGGATCCGACAAACCAAGAAGACTCCATGGAATCCATTAGCTCCTTGTAGAGCTTCAACCCCTTCGAAAAAAGCTGACTGGCTACGGCTGACCGAGCCTGCCATAAGAGTGCATCATCCCACCAAACGGTATCCTGACCAACTTGGGCCGCTTTCTCAAAAAGAGAAAATGCAATTTGAGGATTTCGCAATTGGTTAAGGTATAGTTTGCCTGCAGCCACCATTCCCGAAGCTACCAGACGACGTACATACTTCTCTCCGGTCAGACCTTCTCTCTGAAGATGTTGGGACCAGATTTGAAGGGACAAGTCACGCAGAAAGACAGCTTCTGCGGCAGGGCCTCCCATTTCTCGCTGTAATTGCCGCGCAAGAGCCATGGAGCGTTGAGCACCAACTGCCCCGGGTGCACCAAGTACAATCGCCACCAACTCATCGAGAACAGTTAGAGAGTCATCCTCCCTACTGAGAATAACCGCGGCACGATAATTGGATAGTGCAGCACTCTCAGAGTCCACCGGCTTAAGGCGCTCTCCTAAATCCAGATAGCAATCGCGTGCCTGTAGGGCGGCATCATCCCGCTCCCATAAATAACAAATTCTAATCCACAAAGACGCGACGCGCCTTAGAGGCAAATTGGGTAAAACCGCTACCAATTGTCGTCTCGCAGCATCATACGAGCCTTCTTGCTCAAATTGTTCGGCAATGAGAAGAGCCTTTTCCACCTCCTCTGGAAGAGGAGGCTCGACCTTAAAACCAGGAGGGCGCTGTTCCACCGCCATCGGTGCCGCTGCCCAAGCGGAAACCGGCAAAAGCAATAATAAAAGCAGCTCTCGAATCACCGTCAAGTTGAAGCGAATGAACACACCGATTCCTAGTACCGAAAGCAGCCCAGAAAGCCCAACACAGGGTAGATGCTTAAAGAGCAGGCATTTCAGCAAGAAGCTCAGGGTAAAGTGGAAACCCTTTGGTTAGTTCTTTGACTTGACCACGAACCGATTCAAGGTGGGAATCATCTTCGGGTTTCTCTAGGGCTCGATTAATCAGGTCGGCAATAACAACCATCTCCCCTTCTTTCATGCCCCTGGTGGTTACTGCGGGAGTGCCAATACGCACGCCACTGGTTACAAATGGCTTTTCGGGATCAAAAGGAATCTTATTCTTGTTAACGGTAATTCCCGCCTTATCAAGAGCTTTCTCCGCCACTTTTCCAGTCATGGATTTTGGCCTCAAATCGATGAGAACCAAGTGATTTTCCGTTCCCCCAGAAACGAGGCGAAAACCTCGATCTACCATAGCATGACCGAGAGCCGCGGCATTCTTGCAGATCTGCTTTTGGTAAAGCTTAAATTCATCGGAGAGCGCTTCTTTGAAAGCGACAGCCTTCGCAGCAATAACGTGCATTAAAGGCCCGCCTTGAATACGAGGACAAACAGCACTGTTGAGCGCCTTGGCGTACTCGGCTTTTGCTAAAATAAGCCCTCCTCGAGGGCCCCGAAGCGTTTTATGGGTGGTAGTAGTGACATAGTCTGCATGGGGAACCGGATTAGGGTGTTCCCCCGCCGCTACAAGCCCCGCGATATGGGCCATATCAACCATTAAAAGTGCACCAACCTCTTGGGCTACCTTGGCAAAATACTCAAAATCTATAATTCGGGTGTAGGCACTGGCACCAGCCACAATCATCTTTGGCT
>CAXGXL010000082.1:0-9649 GCA_964013555.1 uncultured bacterium | reverse complement strand
TTTTTTGAGCCGCAAACAAGCACTTGAAAATAACACGGGAATAATTCGATAAATCGAAGTGTTACTTTTCTTGATTACCCAACGGTGCCCGAATGATGAGACTAATGCCCATGCTCCTTATTTTTTTCGCGATGGCGTTTTTATCGCAAATCGGAGTATTTTCTACGCCAGGGTGGGCATCGTCGTCCCCTAACATAACAAAGTCTGCCGAAGTATCGCGAGAGCGGATACTTGAGCTGAGGACGTACGCCCAAAAACGCGGGTACTCAACGCAATATGGACTCTTCGTTGACTTCAGCCTCTTTTCGGGGAAGCGACGGTTTTACGCCGTAAACTTGAAAACTATGAAAGTTCTTCATTCGGGGCTTGTTACCCACGGTCATTGCCAAGAACAAGGAGATTTGGTTAGATTCTCCAACCAAGTAGGGAGCAATTGCTCCTCTGAGGGGAAATACAGTGTGGGTAAATCGTACAAAGGCAATTTTGGTTTGGCCTTCAAACTGCATGGGTTGGACTCTACCAATAGTAATGCCCTAAAGCGCTATATTGTAATGCACGCCCATCGTTGTGTACCCGATAACGTTCTTGACCACGAAATTTGTGAAAGCGAAGGATGTCCAACCCTGTCACCTAGGATGCTAAACAAAATAGAAGCCCTCGTCTTAGCAAGTGGGAAACCTTTGTTGCTGTGGGTCTATAAAGAATCGAATATAGCTCTACCAAGTTGAGAAGAAGCCTAATCCCTTATTTCTGTATAAGAACGACTCGCTCACTATAGTGATCCACCAAATACATACCTCCACTTCGAAACCAAAAACGTGTACTTTATCGACTCTGGCATTATATCCACCACGCCGATACGTCCTGCCAGCTTAAAAGCCGACCAAACACACCTACGATTAAAGCAAAACTTTAGGTTTTTCTTATGTTACGGATCGCAAAGGTACTCAATAACCAAGAACGTTCCCTATGATTTCCAACCACTTGCATCCAAAGGGTCGTAAGTTGAAGTGCGGGAATCAGGTCCATTGCCATTCCACTTTGGGGAAATTCACATGAGTCAAACTTATCTAATCCGTCCCGGCGACAATCTATGGAGCATAAGCCGAGAAAATAACACCAGCGTAACGGAGCTCTTAAAGGCCAATCCACAAATTAACGATCCCGCTCTAATTCACCCGGGAGAAAGACTGACTCTTCCGCAAGATTCATTCGAAAGAACCTCACCGCCTTCCAACAGATACACGACCGTTCCCCCGTCAGCACCGGCACTCCCTAGCTCTGAGCTAGAATCTAACCGAGAAAATTTCTACCGAGTCACGGCGGGGGACTCACTCTCGCAAATTGCGCGCAAGAATAATCTAACCTTGAGGCAATTGCTTCAAGCCAATCCACAAATAACGACTCCCAATCTTATTCGACCTGGCCAATGGCTTAAGATTCCTCACGAGCATTTAGCGTCTACGCCCATAGTTTCAACCAATCCGGCCAGCACTGCTGCGCCCCTCCTCGAGGGGCACCGAGGACCTAGCGTCACGAAACTTCAAAATCAATTGAGGCAGTTAGGGTACTCTATCTCTATTGACGGTATATTCGGCCCCCAAACAAAAGAGATAGTCCGAAGCTTTCAACAATCCAGAGGACTCATTCCTGACGGAGTAGTCGGGCCTGAAACAACGCGCGAACTCAATCACCTCTCCCTGCATCCTTCACCCATCAATAGCAATCAACCCAGTGAATCGACTAGAGGACATGAATTGGAAGTATTTCCCATTTCTGGGGGACAATTCAATATTGGGTATGATTCGAATTGGAGCAACTTCAATAGCGCCACAGCACACCACAACTCAGACTATAGCTTAACCGCCACGAACGCATCACACCCCAACGGCCATTTAGGGGTCGATATATTTGGACCTAGGGGAGCCGAGGTAGTCTCTCCGGTGACAGGCATTGCTGTATCGGTTCGGCGAAATACCTCCATAGGTGGAAACTCGGTGACCATTCGACGTGGCAATCACTACTATTACCACGCGCATCTTGACTCAATTCCCAACAGCCTTAGGGCCGGCAGCCCGATTTCGGCGGGCACAGCCATAGGAACTTTGGGTAACACCGGAAGTGCTCAAGGAACCGAGCCACATCTTCACTTTTCGATTTATCAGGGAGCCAATGGTTACAACTCTGGTACAATTAACCCCTACCCAGCTCTAAAAAGAGCTCTTGTAAGCCATTCTCCAAGCTAAGAGTTCAAACCTCAATCAAATAAATGGCACAAAAAATATCCAGGGGTGAGGATTAGCCCCCATTGATAATTTGTTTCCCTCCTGCTTCAAAATATGAGCACGTCGATGCTAACTGGAAATGATTCGCAATCCTTCAAAAGCGGGTCTTCCAAAATGACGAGTCGAGCCCTTTGGAATTTTCAATGTTCTACCCTATTTGGTAGTTTTGAAAGTATCCCGCAAAATCGTGCCCTAGAGGTGTGGTTCATATTTTCCCACTAGTTGAGTTTCTACTCTCGAAAGAAGTTACTTGAACATCAAGGATTGCCCCAACCATAGCAGGGGGCGTAGCTTGAAGTAGCATGAGAAGGGGTGTTAGCATAATAGAAACCCGACAATATAGTTGAGAGCCGCATGCCATGAACCGTTCCCCCCGCTCTGAGAAGCATTCTAAGCCAATGCTAGGCGGATCTTATTCTCATAAGAATAAATCCCTCTTCTCGCTCTGGATAGGCTTTGTTATCGTCCTTTCGACCGTCGTTACCCGGGCAAGCACTGCAGTGGAAACAGGCGCTGCATGTCAAAACGCTCCCCCCTATGCAACGGTTTCAATGGGAGCCTCATTCGTTGGTGAACAAAAACAGATTAAAGGATTAAAGCATGCCAAAACCCTCTATTTGACCGAGGCACAAAAAAACCAATTTGCACTTCAGGTAAAAGATGGTTCCATCTATATAAAAAGGGATCTGAGCAAGCCCTTAACCACAAAACGAGCGCTCTATGTCATGGACCCGAATGGGACAATCTACGCAGCAAATAGGGAATTGGTTGCATCAGCGGGCATCCTCTTAGGAAGACAACCAAGCGTGAAGGGACAAATGGATCAATTTGCCCTACTGCATCACAGTAGTTTTCTCGCAGGACAACCGGTAGCTGCTGCAGGACACATCACAATTCGCAATGGCAAAGTCATTTCGATTGATAATAAAAGCGGTCATTACCTACCAAGTGCTTGTCATTTGCAACAAGCACTTGTGCAACTCAAGTCCCATGGTGCGGACACCACCGATGTAAAAATTGCCACCGCTGATTAGTAATGTTCGCCAATTAGCAACTCGTCTCCAAAACCATTCAATCAGAAGACTTCACCGCTACTATTAATTCTCAACTAAGAGGGGCCAATACGAATAACCTCCCGAATACTTGAGACTTAACGCACCAGAACCACCGTTCCAAACTGGCGGGCACAACTAGTTCAAACAAGTTGGACATTTAGAGAAAAGAACTTGTTTCTTAACTCGGTGAAGCACTAGGGGAGTCTAACTAACTAAGATCGTTAAGCATCTCAAAAAAAGTAGTCATCGTCTACATTTAATAAGAACAACTCAACTCTCGGACCGATAAGGAATTATAGGCACCACACTATAGGAGATAATAAAATGTCTGCAAAAATCGCACATGGCCCCGTAAATACTGGTTCTTTAACTACTTCTGGGCCCTCACAATCGGCATTGTCTGTGAATAAGCGCGCCGCCGTAAACACAAACCCATTTGCTGAGGATGTCTTCGAAACTACTTCCGGTCTCCCCAAAAGAGAAGTTCCACCAAAGCCCAGTTTCTTTCAATGGCTAGGTTCTGAACTGAAGCAATTCTTAGCGTTTCACGCCTTGTGGGTCACTGCGATCATTGGTTTTTTGCTTCCCATAAAAAAGTAAACACCACCAACTAATAGCGGTTGGTCCGGTTTGCGAAAGTATATTTGTCGCAACAAGTCAATTCTATGTTATTGCCAAAGGCTGAGAAAAGGCATTGGGTCCTATCGTCTTTCGTGGAGAGATTGCTAAGAGTTGCTGAAAGCGTATCTTGAGAGGTTCCCATATTTAGATTCTTCAAGGAACCTCCCTTCTTTCTCCACCGACCAACTCTGATACCTGCAAATTTTGCGACGACTTTTTTTGCGACACACGCGAAGCTACTAAAACTCATAAAGCAGTTCCAAACGAGTTCTCTTTAATCGTATTTCGACCTGAAGCCAGAACGACCTTCACAAGCGCAGCGACTGCATTCGCAAACTTCTAGACCATAGAGTCCCAAATAAAGACAGCGAAAATCTTGAACGGCCATGCATAGGCACCTATTCTTGTCCGGTGATAAGCACAAACTACTTTGGAGCACCTATGAAAATGAAGTGGCCCCCTATCTTAGTATTGAGCTCAATGCTCTTAGTATCCCCCCCCGCCCTAAGCCAAGGCATTGATGAAGGTGCATGGACTGACCAAGAGAGTCACCTCTCGCTTACCATTTCTCCAATTCACTTGGTATTGCCACTCTTGGAATTAACAGGGGAGTATGCAATCACCCCCCAGCTGGGTTTCGCTCTAATCGGCGGATTCGGTTCTTACGAATTCGACTCCACAACAACTGGAACGCTTTGGGAAATTGGGGGTTCCCTTCGGTATTATGCATTAGGTGATTTTGAGCACGGAATGCAAGTCGGTGCTGAGGTTTCTCATCTCGGACTCTCCGTTGACACCAACGAGAGTGGACTCGATTTAAGTGCCTCTGGGGCCGGCACGTCCTTAGGCGGTTTTTTGGGATACAAATTCATAGCAGCTATCGGATTTACAATAGATATTCAGGTTGGGTATGAAATAGGCTTTATTTCCGCTGAAGTTTCCAGTTCCGATGGGACGAACCCCCAAGGCGACGAAGAAACCACCGAGGGAGTTCTTCTCAATCTTAATGCCGGGTGGTCTTTCTAGCTGGGCAAGATAAACCTCTTAAAACAAGTAAATTGGACTCTTTCGTTCCGGCTAGCCAGCAATAACCACTCTTTGGCAAAGCCCTAGGCCTTCCAGCAAAAAACGACTCTACTCGCCCAATAGATGCTAAAAGACTCTTCGATCGAATGAAGGTATCCATTTGTAAGGGAAATCACATAAAGCCTAGAAAATCGTCTTTATTTCTGGGAACCTACAACCTAAAAGCAAGAACTCTCGGTAGGTTAGTGGGAGCAGAACCGAAAAGGACACATCTATGGCTAAACCTATCAACACTACTAGCACTTCAACTCCAACCACGCCTGCACTGGAGAACGCATCAGCGCCACAAAGAAACTCTCCAGCGTCCGAAACCAATTCACCCAATCCGAGCAAGAGCCTATGTCTCCCCCAAGACAGTTACGGGCCCACCATCCGAAAAGCTCCCCCTCTTAGTACCCCATCTCGTCCAGACTCCAAAACGCCCCAGCACGGGGATGCCATTAGCTCCTTTGTAACCACCGCAGCCGGCCTAAACACGTCCGTTAAATTGTCAGCCAATAGTAGCGTTGCCCGAAATCAAGCCCTGGTTGATGCAACCCGGCCACAGGTAGAACCAAAACGTATGCCTGAGAAAATTAAGGGCAAAGGCAGCGGCAAAGCCAAGATGCGCAAGAAATGGCATGCCCACAAAAAAGCGATTCGTGCTGCTGCTCCAGAGCGAGCCGCCGCTCATGCGCTACATAGTCAGACTCTAAATGCCGCAAAAACACTTAGGGTAGCTACCAGCACGCTAGACCATAGTCTCACTAGCGCTAGTGTAGCGCTCAATGTCACTGACGTCATTGTCGATGGGCCAACAACCACGACCGTGGGAACCACAACCAATGCTGTGCTTACTGGGGCCCTCACTGTCGGGATAAGCAAAGTACCACCGCTGGTAATAGCTGACGCCATCACTGGCGGCGAAGTAAGCGATCACTACAAGGGAACAGCCAGCGTTATCACCGTCACTGCCGAAGGCTTGATCACCGGCGATACAACCGGCATGGAATCATTTCACGAGAAATCCAAAAATGGTGAATACGGTACAATAATGCGAGAAGCCAGTGAGGCTGGTGACTATTGGGCCGAAAAGGGAGTCGTGGGTGGCTTGAAGGAATTCGGTAGTGCCGTGTGGAGCCTCTTCTAATATACGCAAATAACCCCTATTTAAAATCTACTTGAACAATTTCTTCAACGGTGAGCTCATTTCATGGGAAAAGCGATTTTGAATAACCTTCCAATATCCCCACTTTCCTAGGCTCCAGAACATAAATAAGCACATAGGCAAGTAAAAAAGAAAACTCCTTAGGTACCCCTTGAACCTCATCGTCGAGGGGGAATCGCTTACCCAAATCACCTCCACCTTATCTCCCATACTAAAAGTGCGAAAAAAGAACAGATGCTTTGATACCCGTTGCACTTCAACTTGTAACTCAGGATCTAAAAGCCGTAAATCATAGGACTCAATGCGACCATCAACAATGCCAACAACCTCGGCGTGGGCCGTCTCACCGTATCTTGCCAATTGAAAGGCCGTCCACGTTTCCCGACCGACCCAAAACGCAATTCCAATAACACCGAGCAAGAAAATCAGTCTAATAGGAAGACTCACACTCCTCGTAGCTTCAGCGGATTCGTTTTGCACAAGTTCTCTATTCTCTTGGTTCATGGCCTAGAAAACTACTACAAAACGGAGAGCTCTGGAAGAAAACTTCTTGGTAGAATATACTCTACCAAGACGCACTAGCCAACCTGGATGAGATCTATGCCTACCGAAGAAACAATCCAACACCGCCCCTTGCCTAGCCACATGCGAGTGTTCAATCTCGATGAGCTTGCTAGCACCATAACAGAGATGAATCAGGCCCCCTCAACTTTTTCTCCACTGGGTTTCTTAACTCTCGACAGATGCGCAAAATTCGATGTGCGCAAAGGAGAGTTATCTCTGCGTAAACGGAAAATCTCTTCACCAACTCCCTCGGGTATGACCTTTAGCGCATCCTATTTTGACGCGATGGAATTAATTTGTGACCCGCTCTATTGCATTGAAGCTCTCAGTGTTTCCCGAAAATCGAATGAACTTGAACGCGGCGTCTACTGGGGTGACGGTACGAATATTGTAGAATCCTATCTAGCTGAAGATGGTTTACGAATGGCAGCCCTGCGCCCCTTAGCCTCTTGGCTTGATATTTTTGCAAAAGTCATTCTCGGCGATTCCAATCAAAATACAGAGCCGCTCATCCTCCCAAAGAACGCATACCTAATGTGCCAACAATTTGCCCATTCACGAAACACCCTGGAGGCACTAACTCCACACACCCTCACCCACCACCTTATGCAGCTAAATATAGAGGACAATTCCCAAATAGAGTTGCTTCGTTCGGGGCTTGCAGACATGGGACTTCTAAGGGAGGAGAAAGGGATACTAACCCACCCAATATGGGCTTGTTTGTATGCAGATAAGAATCTCCAAGTTACCATTCAAGACGAAGAAGGCACCATCGACGAAATTAACTTCAGTGGACGCCCCGGTAACGTAATACAAATTGGCTTCGCCCCCCAAGACGAGCCTTCGCTCTTAAGCCTTAGATGGCCTAGCTCAGATTATTTGCGAGACGAAATGCTTGAGGTACTTCAAATCCCAATTGAAGAAGACCTCCCCAGTAATTCCATCACAAAACCGCAACCATAGGTACATGGCGGAAAACGCCCCGCTTTGTACAAAGATTGTCACACAGACCGATTATTCAACCTCTGATTTAAGTGGACGCATCAAAGGAAATAAGACGGTGTCCTTGAGATTATCTTGGTTCGTGATCAACGCCATAAAGCGCTCGATGCCCATGCCCCATCCTGAAATAGGGGGCATGCCATGCTCCATGCACAACAAATAGTCCTCGTCCATAACCATGGCTTCGTCATCGCCACCAGTGCGCAATGCCGCCTGTTCCTCAAGGCGCTTTCGCTGCTCCCAAGGATCTACCAATTCAGAATAAGCGTTAAGCACCTCCCACGTATTGACCACAAGCTGAAAACGGTCACAAATCTGAGGATTATCGTCATTTTGACGGGCCAGAGGGGATAATTCTACCGGATGGGAAATCAGAAAAGTCGGTTGAATCAATTTGGGTCGAGAAACCAATTTGTACAATTGGTCAATTAAATTTCCTTTTCCCAATGAATCCAAGTTATCAATATGAAGTCCCTTCTCTCGTATAACTTTGCGCAGCTCTTCAACGGATTCATGCTCGTCAAGCTTAATTCCGCAATCTTTCTCGATCAACTCTTGAATCGTAACGCGAGGCCAATCTCCAGAGAAATCAATTTGATGTTCGCCGTGCTCAAGTACCAAGCCTCCGGTAACTTTCTCGATAGTGTGCTTTAACAAACGCTCCGTAAAGTTCATATTGTCTTTGTAGTTCCAGAAAGCACAATAGTACTCTAGCATTGTAAATTCTTGGAGATGACTCGGAGCGATACCTTCGTTGCGAAAGCACCGGGCAAATTCGTATACCCTCTCGTAACCACCAGCTATAAGCCTCTTGAGATAGGTCTCAGGAGCTATTCGCAGGAACAAAGAAATATCGAGGGCATTGTGGTGCGTCGTGAACGGCTTAGCCATTGCACCCGATGCCTTATTGCAAAGAATAGGCGTCTCTACTTCCTCGAATCGATGCTCATCTAGATAATCCCGAATGGTTTTGATCACCTTTGTTCTCAATTTGAAACGAGATAAACTCTCTTCATTCATTACCAGATCGAGGTAGCGTTGCCGATAAATGGTCTCTTGATTCGTCAAGCCATGAAACTTCTCAGGAAGATCGCGAAAAGCCTTACCAAGAAACGTCAGAGCTTCCACAACAAGCGTTTTTTGCCCCGTTTTTGTGGTGAAAATTCTTCCTTCACAGCCTACGAAATCACCAATATCAAATGCCTTTTTGTACATTTTATAGACATCTTTTCCCAAGACATCCTGCTTTAAGGCAATTTGGCCCCTACCAGAAAACCCCTGCAGGGTTGCAAAGGTCAACTTACCCATAACCCTAGAAGTCATCAGCCGACCCGCAATTCGCACCCCTTGAGTGTCATCCTCCAAGCCACTAAGTGAAGCCAAATCATGGGTAACCTCAAACTTATCTGGATAAGTATGAACTCCGTATTCACCTTCGAGCAATTTGTATTTCTGCATTCGAATTTGGTCTGAATTTTCTGATATCTCTACATCTGGCATAACGCTCTCCAACGCTCTTACGTAGCCTCAAAACACCTGAATAAGAATAATGTGGCACGAGCCACGGGGGCCCTTAAAACACAATGCCTCCCAGGACTAAAGACCGAAGTCGCACTATTTTCGCGATATTCCGAAAATCTAAGAAATGCCCCCAAATCAACTAAGTGACGCTCCTGGATTCGTCAGTCTGTTTTCCGCTTCAACGCGCCGTCAACGAGCTCCAACTGCATTGTGAGCGCAGAAGTGGCAACCCGCCCAGTGGTTTTGACTTGTCCTGAAATACTCACAGGAACCACCTGGTTGGCAAGACCAATAAATTTGAGCCCTTTGGCAGATTCAGCATCCCAGTAGATGTAATCCACAGCCCCCTGCCCTCGCAGATGATTACC
>CAXGXL010000081.1:0-9653 GCA_964013555.1 uncultured bacterium | reverse complement strand
AAGACTTCCATGTTGACCGGTATGATTTCTATCGCGATGAATACGACCGCTTTTGGTTTGATTGTAGCGATTCCAACGCTGGGGGCCTTTATCTTCCTAAACAATACCGTAAAGAAGATTATTGACGAGATTGATCAGTATTCTGTGAAGCTACAGAACCTCTTGGTTTCTCGGGGTAAAGGGGCTCAGAGTCCCTTAGACCGATAATTCTCTCTAGTATCTACGTTTTTTAAGCTGAAACGCAGCCTCCTTTTGGGGAGGTTGCGTTCTCTAAAAAAAGAGGTAAACGAATGGCGAGAAAGCCTTCTCAGCGACGGAATTTTCAAGACGCGGAGATGGATCTGAATCTTACTCCGATGATGAACCTCATCGCGATTTTGATTCCGGCCCTGCTTGTGTCAACAGTGTTTGTTGAAATTGCGGTTATTAATGTTTCTGCACCGGCAATCGGAACAGCTCCGGATGCGGAACCACCTAAAGATAAGCCCGATAAACCACCGCTTAATTTGACCGTAACCATTACGGATAAGGGATTTACCCTGGCCGGTTCTGGTGGGGTTTTGGATGCGGTGGGCGCAGAGGCCGGTGATGAGGCCAAGGGTCCTACGATTCCCTTAGTGCAAAAGCAGTTGTCTTGTCAGCAGTTCTTGGGAACCTGGCCACCTCCACGGTCTAAGAATAGCAGTCAGGCAAAGTGTCAGAGTCCGGACGACAGTCGTACTTTTTGGACCTATGACCAAGAGGCCCTTCAAAAGAAATTTCTTGAGCTTAAAGACGCTTTTCCAGAGGAAAAGCGAATGATTATCGCCGCGGAAGAAGATATCGAGTTCGAAACTATTATTAACGTCATGGATACCGGGCGAATGGTTAAGGCTGAAGGCGACGAACCCAGAGAGCTCTTTCCAGAAGTTGTATTAAGTCCAGGACTTTCGTAGTTCAGAGATTAGGAAATTCGAATGAGTGATGTAGAAAACGAAAACGTTCCCGAGGGAATTAACGACCTGCCAGATCCGGATTCGTTTGCGGCTCCTGCTGGAAGCACGAAGAAACCAAAGAAAAAGCGTAAGATTGAAGAGCCCACTGGGGTTACCATGAATTCGCTCTTGGATATTCTGACGATTATCCTGGTTTTCTTGCTCAAGAGTTACTCAACCGATCCTGTGACGCTCAAACAAGCGGAGGATTTAAAGCCTCCTTTTTCAAGTGCTCAGCTTAAGGCCGAGCAATCTACCACAGTTACGTTGACGCTCAATAATCTCCTGGTTGATGACAAGCCAGTTCTTCGAATTGAAGAAGGTGTTGTTGGAGAGGGTGACACGAGCAGTAATGGATTCTTGGTAGATCCGCTATTTCAGGCGCTGCAGGATTCAGTCGACCATCAAAAACGTGTAGCGAGTTTCAATAGCTCTGCCGAGTTTTCCGGTGTGATTACGGTAATTTCAGATCGGCATGTTCCTTTCAAATTACTTAGCCAAGTGATGTACACTGCTGGTCAGGCGCAGTTCAGCAAATTTAAGTTCATGGTCGTAAAGGGCGGCTAGACAGAGCAAGCGCCAATTCAGTTGCGGATTTTGAGCCCTAATTGGGGGGGGGATTATGACGCGTACCATAGTGCCTACGGGCGACGTTTCCGGTTCGAAGATTCTTCGTGCGTGTGTCATTCAGAACGGCCGAGTCATTGAGGAGAAGCGGCTCTATTCAAGAGAGTCGCTGAGTATTGGCTCTTCAGCTCGAAACACGTTTGCAATTGCAGATCCCGCGTTGCCAAAAACCCGTCAGCTTTTTCTATCGAAGTCAGGTGAATACGAACTTGTTTTCACTGAGGGGATGAGAGGAAAATTATCGGTAGATGGGTCCACATCCCCCAGAGCACTCTCGAGCTTCAAGGACCAAGAGGGGGTCAAGAAAAAGGGAAGTTTCTATTATTTGCCGCTGAGCGATAAACATCGCGGTAAGGTTATGATAGGAGATCTTACCTTAATTTTTCAATTTGTAGTGCCTCCGCCAGTACGCCCGAAACTTGAATTGCCCCCTGGGGTTAAGGGCACATTTCTCCAGAAGATCGATTGGCCGTTTGCGTTATGTATACTTGCGTGCATGCTCATAGAACTTCCAATGATTGTTTATTTTCATTACGTTCCCAAACCAGACAAAGTTGAGTTTGATCTTGCTAGCATCGACAGTCGTTGGGCTGAGTTGATTGTTCCTGAATTCCAGCCAAAAGCAGAAAAGCCAAAACCAAAACCCAACAAGAACCGAAACAAGCTTGCTACCACCGGAAAAAGTTCGGTGAATAAGGCAAAGCAGGAAAGGCAATTGGACAGAGGGGACAAGGCATCTGGGGACAAGGCCAAAGTAAGAGCAGCAAAGTCTAAGAAGATTCGCGATAAAATTGCCGGCAAAGGTATTCTGGCTTTACTGGGCACGAAGGGGACCGGTGGAGCCGCGGGGGTGGTGGCGGATGTTTTTCGGGACGGTGGAGATATCGGCGGAGATTTGGATAGTTCCTTCGAGGGGATCGCCGGGGTTGGTTTGGCTACCACATCCAATAGTCGAACTCAGAGAGGCGGTGGTTCGGGGAAAGCCGCAAGTATTGCAGCTTTAGCCACCTCGGGCGGTGGTCGTGGCAAAGTTAAGGCAGCGAAGCGTGAACGAGTGGTTGGTAGCGTAGAGGCTGAGCGCATTGAGGATCTCGATGGAGCGTTGGATGCGTCAAAGATTGCCAGGGTGATTCGCCGTCAATCCAGTGGTATTCAACGATGTTTCGAAACTGAACTAAAGCGCAGTCCAACGCTTTCAGGGAAGTTGGAAATTGAGATAACTATCGGAGAAAACGGCAGAGTGGAAGAAGCCTCTATATTAACCAATTCGCTGGGTTCGGCCGCTGTTGCAAAATGTGCGGTTAGCCGAATTCGCCGTTGGCGATTTCCAAAGCCCACTGGTGGCAGCGTTACCTTTGTGGCCCCCTTTAATTTCATTTCGAGTTCTTAGGCATTTTTTATCTCGCTCGCTCCCCCATCGATAGAGCCTTTCAAAGTTCTAGAAGTTCCCCGCGGATCGGTAGTCGTTCGAACCCAACCCCGCAATTTTGGTGTGGAGGTTGAACCCTAGCGTCATAAGAGATCTAAAGTATTTAAGTGGAAAGGCTTGAGTGCTTTCTTATTTTTCGAAATGATTGCTTTGTTCGGCGTCGTTGAGAGATTCATTAATTCTCCCCTTGAATGCGCATTCTTCTGACGGCATAAACTGTGGTTCAGAAAGGTCGGTCAATGAACGATAAATCAAAGCACGATATTCTACGCGAATCTCCCCTTTTTGATAATCTCTTGACCGCCGAGCTCTCGATGCTCTCCGATCTTTTTGAGGCGCGTTGTTTTTCAGACGAGGAGTTCGTGTTTCGGGAAGGGGATGTTGGAGACTCGATGTACGTTGTTGCGGACGGTATTGTTGAGATTTTACGCAAGGGCCCTGACGGCAATTTTCAAGCCTTTGCCGAACTACAGGCACCTCAGTTTTTTGGTGAAATGTCTTTGATAGACAAAGAATACCGCAGCGTGACCGCGAAGGCGAAGGGCAATGTGCAATTACTTCAACTCTCCAATGAGAATTTACATCAATTTGCTCGGGCGTACCGGAATGGATTTACTTGGGTTGTGGTCAATATTGCACGGGTTCTCAGTGCCCGTTTACGAGAAACCAACCGGCGGCTGGCGGAAAATCTCTAGGGTCGATCCCTTACTCTATTGTTGAACTTGAATTTCGTAGGGCTGTATTCATTGCTGTGACCGTAGCATCAAGAAGACTTTGTGTGTGCGCTGCTGACACGAAACCAACCTCGAATGCACTTGGAGCTATCCAAACCCCCTCTTTTAGGAGCGCGTTGAAGTAGTTTGAAAACCTCCTTGAATCGGCGGATTTTATGTCTTCGTAGTTTCGAGGGGCTTGGCTTTGTCCCTCCTTAAACCACAAATAGAAAATTGATCCAGCTTGGACAAAATAGGCGGGGTTGTCATGGGCGTGGAGTATTTGGGTAACATTCTCTCCAAAGGATTTCGTGCGGCTTTCCAACTCGTTGTAAAAACCGGGTTTGCGCAGTTCTTCAAGAGTGGCCACACCTGCGGCCATTGCCAAGGGGTTCCCCGAGAGAGTACCGGCTTGATAAACGGGCCCAAGAGGAGCGACTCTATCCATTATTTCTTTGCGTCCGCCGTAGGCCCCTACGGGAAGACCGCCCCCAATGACTTTTCCGAATGTTGTTATATCCGCGTGTACTCCAAAGAAACCCTGGGCGCCACCAAGTCCTAGTCGGAAGCCGGTTATCACCTCGTCAAAGATCAAAAGAGCCCCATGTTGATCGCAAAGCTCTCGCAGACCTTGAAGAAATCCATCTTGTGGCATAACCATTCCCATATTGCAGGCAATCGGTTCTACAATGATGGCTGCTATGCTCTCGCCATGATCGTTAAATAAATCACGCACTGGTTCTAAGTCGTTGTAGGGAAGAGTTATTGTATCCTGCGCTGCTCCTTTGGGGACTCCGGCCGATCCTGGAATTCCAAGGGTAGCGACGCCGGAGCCCGCGTCGGCGAGAAAGGCGTCTGCGTGTCCATGATAGCAGCCCGAGAATTTCACGACTCTATCTCGCTGGGTGTAGCCGCGAGCTAACCGGAGGGCACTCATAGTCGCCTCTGTACCGGAGTTTACAAACCGGACTTTCTCAACTGAATCCACTGAATCAACCACCAGTTGGGCCAATTCGACCTCTCGAATGGTTGCTGCCCCAAAGCTTGTTCCGTCTCGGGCCGTTTTTTCGATAGCTTCGATAACAGGCGGTGGTGCGTGACCTAAGATGAGCGGTCCCCATGAGCCTACGTAATCCAGATACCTATTGTGGTCAGCATCAAACACATAAGGGCCTTCTGCGCGGTCGAGGAAAATAGGGTCGCCCCCTACTCCCTTGAAGGCTCTAACCGGAGAGCTCACACCTCCGGGAATAATCTTGGCGGCTTGGTTAAACAGTTTTCTGGAGCGTTCGCGTTTCATGGGGGCCTCACTCTAAAGGTATTTATTGGCGCCTTGTGCCACCAAGCTGGCGTGCACTTTTGCCACTACATCCATAGCATTGATTCCCGAAGCTTGTGCCTCGATACGTATCTCTCCATTGGGGCTCGCAACGAGAGCCTGCAATGTATAGGACTCTCCTTGATAACGACATAGTGCGCCCAGTGGCAAATGGCATCCACCTCCGAATCGGCTGAGGAGTTCTCGCTCAGTTTTAACTTCTAGCGCGGTGGATGGGTGGGTCAATTTCGAGATGAGCTCGAAAGTTCGAGAGTCATTTTTTCGAATTTGAATTGCCAGGGCTCCTTGTGCAGGAGCTGGGCACACATCGGCAGTGTTGATGAGTTCAAGTCGTGTTTCTTTATGGCAGGGGTGAGCCTCTTCGAAGTAGCCCAATCGCATGAGACCTGCCTGCGCCAATACAACTGCATCCAATTCATGCGCCGTTACTTTTCCAAAGCGAGTCGGTACATTGCCTCGAATGTCAATTAACTCAAGATCTGGCCTAACGGATAAGAGATGAGCTTTGCGCCGTAAGGAGCTAGTACCCACACGTGCGTGCTTTGGTAGGCTCCACTTCATTGATTTATCAACTAACCCCTTTTGAATGACCAGTACATCTGCGGTAGGGGCCCTAGCAGGTATGCCCACAATTTGCAGGTTCTCGGGTTCCTCTATGGGCAGATCTTTAAACGAGTGGACCGCAATATCGATTTCTTCACGAATTAAAGCGTCTTCAATCTCTTTGGTGAAAAAACCTTTGCCCTCGACTTTGTCCAGTGAGAGATGCTGAATTTTATCACCTTGGGTCTTTATCACTACAATATCGGAAGTCCCACCGAGCAGTTCGTTGATATGGTTGGCTTGCCACAGGGCAAGAGCAGAACCACGCGAGCCAATAATAGGAGCTGAAACCATATGAAATCCTAGGCAGTGTGTGAGGCTTCGACGATTGTTTTGATGCCGCCTCTTACATAAAAGTCGCCGGTTATCTTCATTTTCTTGGGCGAGAGGGTGGAGACCAGGTCATCAAGAATTTGATTCGTTACGGCTTCATGAAAGTGTCCCTCATCTCGAAACGACCACAGGTAAAGCTTAAGGCTCTTGAGCTCAACACATACCGGACCAGGCGTGTACCGTATGGTGATGTTGGCGAAGTCGGGCTGCCCAGTTTTAGGACAAACACACGTAAATTCAGGACATTCGAAAATGATTTCGTAGTCTCTATCTGGTTTAGGGTTCGGAAATGTTTCAAGTGCTCGATTGGGTTGGGTTGACATGGATGTTATCCTCACTATCTCAAAGGCCAATGTTCCCTCGAAATTTCAAGATTAGGAATTTAGGGGAGCAAGTTGCTATAGTCCTCTTTATGCTTTTTGAATAGCCTTTGAGGCCTCTAACGAGTCGAAAATTTGGAACGAGTGAAATGATACTCTTGGTTACTCGAAATCGGAGCTACATGACCCAAGCGAGTGCTTGGCTTTTGTCTGAGGGGATTGAGTTTCGGTGGGAGCCTGGGGAGTGGCCAGGTGCCTGGGGGCTCGATATTCCAGCAAGTAACTCCCAGAAGGTATCGGAATCATTAACGGAAATGCTAGAGGAGGACCAAAGGATCAAGCGCCATCCAGTGGCTGAATGGGTTCCCCTTTTGTTGCAGCCGCCCTTTGCTTTTTCGCTTTGCTTTTCCGGTTTGCTTTGCTGCTTATTCTATTACGCGGGTGGATATGCCCTTCAATCGGAGATTTTTCGATTGGGTTTGTTTAGTCGAGAAGCTGTTGTGGAGGCCGGTCAATGGTGGCGGTTTATAACGGGGGCAACACTGCACGCTGATTGGGGGCACGTCTTGGGTAATGGTGCCTTCATAATGGTTTTGGGCTGGGCTGTTTCGGAGAGGGTAGGAGTCGGAATAACCGCAATTAGTTGGCTTGTGACCGCTGTCGCGGGCTTTGTTGTGAGCTTGATTTTCTCGGATATGATGATTTCCGTGGGGGCCTCTGGGGGCCTCTTCGGCTTGTTGGGGGTCGCTGGTGGTCACGGTTTTCGTAACAGTCAAAAAGAGGTGTTGTGGTTTCGTAGAATTCGTGAGCTTGGGGCCGCGTGTTCTTTGTTGGCATTCACTGCCTTTAGTGCCAAGGCAAATATTGCGGCCCATTTAGGGGGCTTTGGCGCTGGAGTCGTGATTGGCTTCTTATGCGCTCGCCTATCCCTCAAAGCTGTGGCTCAATCTATTGCTATGTTAGCGACGTTTGTATCCATCGCTGGTGGTTGGTACCTAGCTCTTGTGGGCCGCTAGTGCGGTTTAGTTCTTAAGGCTTTGAAGCTGCGAACGAAGTCCTTCAACAAAGGATATGGTTGCGGCTTCTTCTACCCGAGAGGACAAGTCGTTTAATCGATCTTCGAGAATGAGGGTTGCTTCCCATCTTCCTTGCATTAATAAAGAGGATAATTGTCCCATGGCTTCTCGGAGAACGCGCTCTGCGGGATGCTGAAGAACTTTGAGCAGGACATCGGGATCATCGGGCAATTGATGATGCTCAAGAAATTGGTCAGCGGCTTCTTTAATTTCTTCTGGGCTGCGCGCAATTCTTAAGCGTTCCAAGCGCATCCTGAATTCGGAGGGGGCTCGACCGATAGACTTGCGGGGGTTGGCAAAAACCTTCTGAGCTGAGGGTTTACGCATCCCTGCTCTCATAGGTCGGCCCGGAGCTTGGGGGCCGCTCGCTGTATTTGAGGGCTTTTCTTGGTAAGGGATAGCCGGGGCGCTGGTTGCTTGCCCCGTAGCAAAAAGCGCTTCGAGACGCTGTAAATGTTCTTTGGCTTCTTTATCTGATAGTTGATTTGATTCGTGCATTCTGATCACTGCGCCCTGTAAGGTGCTTCGCGGCAAGTTCAACATGAACTGCGGCTACTGATAACTCGTGTACAGGAGGGTAAAACTTTCAAAGGTTATTTTTTTACTGAAGAATCCATAGCATTTGTAGATTACATCGGCAAGAGAACTTATCCTCGATATGTAAATGACATTCGATAAATTGGTTCCCCTCGACTGGTGTGAATGATTTCTCGTTCACTACTAATCTTGGTGGTGCTTTCACTGGCATAAATGCCATTTCCAAGGTCGTTTTGCAATGCTGGACAAGAGCTAAAAACATCCATTATTTGCTCGCCAACTGGTTGATAATCGGTCATTGCGTGAATTTGAGCGCCAACTTTCATTTTTGGCAACAAGGATTGGAGCCAATCGACTTGTACCACCCGCCGCTTGTGGTGTCGTTTCTTAAACCAGGGATCTGGAAAGTTAATCGAAACAAATTCGACAGAATTCTCAGGGAGGTAGTCGTCAAGATGTTGATTTGCATTCGCAACGATTCCGTAGAGATTTTGGAGTTGGTATTTTTCACGGGCCTCAAGGAGCCATTCAATAAAGTGCGGCCGTATCTCCATTCCAAGTACATTCCATTGAGGATGATGTTTTGCCAGTTCGGTTGTGAATCCCCCTTCTCCAAATCCGATGTCGAGTGCAAAGGGAGCCTCGCGTCCATAAATTTCAAGCCAATTGGGGCGATTCTCTGGCGCTCGAATGGTGAAGGGATTTCCGTGTTGACGGTATCGTCGCCGTTTGAGCCTGTTTTCTTCGGCAATGCTATCGGTCATGATTTGAAAGGCTTATGAGCCTTCAGGTCGCCTCGGTCAAGTCCAAAAATAGAGGTCTTTTAAGTTTCATCCCAACAAAGTGACATTGAATTGTCTATGGTGGGTAAATCAAGGGCCAACATAATCAGGCGATCCACTCCCAGGGCCATTCCGGCAGTTGGAGGGAGCTCATTGAGGCTTTCGAGAAATACTTCATCGAGTGGATAGTCGGCACCCCCGTTATTTATTCGCATGGTACGGGCTTGTTCGAAGCGACTTCTCTGCTCTTGGGAACAAGTTAATTCACCGAATCCATTGGCTAATTCCATCGCACCAATGTAGAGCTCCACTCGTTCGGCCATGCGTGGGTCCTCGGGACTAAGGCGAGCCAATGAGGCGAGAGGAGCAGGATAGTTAGTTAGAAAGAGGGGTTTTGGGGACTTAAGGAGAGCTGGTTCTACTAAGGTGAGGAATACTCGATTAAATAGATCGTCCCATTGGTCAACTTGATTGTAGTGTAGGCCTAATCTGTCTAGGTGTTCACGTAGGGAGGCTAATTCGAGTGAAGACAGGATAGAAAAACCGGCATACTGCTTAAAGGCTTGTTCTACGCTAATTCTCGTAAACGGAGCCTCAAGGCAAATCTCGCTGCCTTGATAATCAAAACGGGGTACTCCGTTAAGCTCAATCGCGACTTTACGCAATAGATTCTCACAGTCTTCCAAAAGAGCCGTCCAGTCACTTTTCTTGCGGTACCATTCGAGCATTCTGAATTCAGGTCGATGAAGTTCACTATGGTCGCCGTTTCGAAAAACTGGGGCTATTTGGTAAATGTTCTCGGCGCCGAGCGCCAAAAGGCGTTTCATTGCCAATTCAGGGGAAGTTTGTAGATACCGCAAGCTGGATTGAGTGCCTGCTTGGATGTTCACAGGTGGAGCTTCAATGTGCAATTCGGGGGC
>CAXGXL010000080.1:0-9677 GCA_964013555.1 uncultured bacterium | reverse complement strand
GACAATCGCAAGCGTCGAATCACCAAAACAGCAATTCCTACCAAAATACCAACCGCAAGAAGCCCCAAAGCGACGCTAATTCCCATCAAATAGGTTGCGTTCTGGGCAAGGGCCTTCGGAGCTAGACTCCGCACTACAATCATCCGCTCTTCATTGGTAACTGCATTAGAATCTATATTGGGAATGCCATCTCTATCCGTGTCTGGAAACAACCGAACAAATTCGAGCACTGCTTGCCACTCCTTTATTTCTTGCACGCCTGGCTCTGCTGGATCTCCATCTACGATTGCCGCATTGATGTCCAATATAGGCTTGCCTTGGGCGTCTTTTGGTACAACCGATAAGAGCCCTCTACTTAGCCCCTGCACAATGGAGAAAAAACCACCAACGTAGGTACTAACCCCAATACTATATAACTTTGAATTTCGCTCAGTCACATCGATCGCATGATAACCGTGTTTGTGACTGCCCAGCTCTATCTCCATGACTCGGTCAAACGGAACACGGTAGGCATTGTAGCGAAATCTTATCCCCGAAAGCCGTGGAAAATAAGAAGGACCTTTGAGACTGTATGCAAAACTCACAATCTCTAGAATACTCTTGAGCTCAGCAGCAGTAAAATAAACCTTGGCTAGGGGATAGCCCGGCTCATCGTCATGAACTCCTATGCCAAGAGGAGCTATCCGGAAAACATCCGAGACACGTTGAATTCCAGATTGGCCCCTATGAAGCTCATCACGAATAGTTCCATTTCCCGTAAACGCAATTTCAGCCCCCGTTGCGCGCCTAATTGCATCTGTGACAAGGTTTCCCAGCACATATTGATCGTAAGAACGCCCAAAATCTTGTTCAACCTCCACCAAGGCCTGATCAAAATCAAAATGTTTAGCTTCTAGAACCTTATCTGTCACGATGCTCTTAAAACGCTCAATTTCAGCAGTAATAATGGGATCACCAGGAATGGAATCGTCAATAGGGTGCAAGTTGTAAGATAGAAGTTTAAGTCCAGCCTTCGAATATTGCATACGCAACTCTCCTAAGAATCGACTATCTGCTCCCGCTTGAACAATAACCGCACCATTGCGCGAAATAGGCTCTTTGAGAGCAGTATGGGAATGTCCTCCAACCACCACATCGATCTCGGGCACCGCCTTAACTAAGTCCACTTCCTCCCCATACCATTGCCCATCTTCGTTTCGCAGCACACCGCAATGAGAAGCAGCAATAATGACATCAACGTCTTCCGTTTCGAGAAGTTGTTTGATCACCTTCTGAGAACTTGCAATTGGCTCTTCAAATGTGACTGGCCACATTGCGGGAGAAACCTCTTTTGCATCAATTCCCATCAAGCCCAACACGCCAAACCGAAGCCCACCTTTTTCAATCACGACGTAAGGCTTTACGACGCCCTCCGTGACTAGCGCCTCCAACCCATCATCTTCTGAGTGTTCTGGCGAGAAAACCATATTCGCGCTTAAAATCGGCATCAACTCACCAACCTCTCGCCCAGCCGCTCGAATCATTCGCGCTAAGCCTTGAGGTCGAAAATCAAACTCGTGATTTCCAATGGCCACGGCATCGTATCCTAACCGTTTCAATAGCTGAAGCTCTGCTCCCGTTTCTCGAGTAATCGTGTGAAATAGGGTACCCATCGTCCAATCTCCCCCGTCCAACACCAGCACCGGCCCTCGCTTTTCTGCAGCCTCTTTTCGTTGATTAAGAAGAGTAGCCAGACGCGCAATACCACCGGTGGTCTGATCATCATTGATGCTCTCCGGGGAATACTCGGAATTGGGACCAAAACCTAGAAATCGTGATTGCCAATCGTTGGTGTGCAATATGGTGAACTCAAGAGGCTGAGTTGTGGCCATCACAGCACTCAAACTCCAAATGATAGCGAAGGACATGACGCCACCATAAGGGATCCCCTTCAACTCAGCAATTGCTAATCAAAGGTAAATGGGTACTCCCCCCAAGGCTAATTTGAGAGCCCCAACTCCTTGGCCATCTGCCTGGGGACCAAGAAATGATTAACGCTGATTGCGGGATTCCGACCATTTTGAGGCTTATACGGAAAAATAGTTCGGCTACGAGTACAGTACTGCTCTACACGAAGATAGCCTGCCTCTTCCGCACAAGAGGCCCAACTAGAACGCAACGAGCCACAGCTACGAAGTTGATCCCACTCTTCCGCGGGCCTTAGAACCTGACCTGAGCGTTCATGTACATATTTAAAGCCAGCATGGTAAGTATTCCACGCACTTTCCAGGATATCTTCAATCCTAAGAGCGCTTTCTTCGGTGAAAACAATAATAATGCCTGCTTGCCTATAACCTCGAAAAACCCGAGAAAGACTCTCGTCAGTTTGATTGCGAATCTCGTGAAAACCATTTCCAACCACCATAAAAGCACCGTAGGAAGGAATCTTCCAACTAGCGAGCGCATCAACAATCACCCCTGGCTGCCCAATATCCGCCGATCTGATAAACTTCATCCAAGGCGGGAGATTTCCCAAGCGCTGTTCTTCCATCGCAGCATCGATGGCAGGATCTTCCAAGTCGGCCCCCACGAAAAAACAATCTTCAGCCTGTTTTTTTGCCGACAATCGTTCGTATCTTTGTCGAGTAGCCTCTCCACGACCTAAGGCATGCTCGATAAATACACCAAGTGGGTGCGAAGTATCCTCACAGAATTGGTCTATCGAATCATTCGCCTTCTCGAACGAACGGGAGTTAGCCAACTGACTCGCGGCAATATTCGTCCCACGGCTAACGGAAACCTGCTGCTTTCCTCGCCGCCAAATGTCAGGCAAGCAAGTCATGTAGTTGTGGTATGCTTCGATAATTCCAAATGGGCCGCTTCCCCTTTTCAACACTCGCTCGCCAAGGCAGGTAAGGCGCCAAGGTTCTGAGTTTCTCACCGGCACCAAGATGCCAGCTGCCTCCAAAATAGCTCGTGCTCCTTCCCAAACCTCGGGGCTCCCTACCAAGGAATCTGTCGTCAGATACGCGCCGGGCCCCAAAAGAATTTCTCCCACACGAGAAGAATTGAGCCCTAAAACAAGTGGCACCAAGCGAAACCCAAGTTCGACATCTTCGAGGGTCGGAATCCACGACGTTTGAGAAACGAAACTACGGCAAGGCACTCGTTGCACCACCTCTGCCAGAACCTCCCACTGCTTAAATCGACTAGGCTCACGAAAGGCCTTTGACCATAAGTGAGATAAGCGCACACCTTCGCCGGGAACGGCCATAGGAATTTCAGCGAGAAGGCGCTGCACAACTTTATCTGAAGAAAAATAAAATAAATCCTCTTCTAATTGGCCGATACCCCGCGAAACCAGAAAATTAAAATCAACCATAAGCTCGTCAATGAGAAATCCTTTCGCCGGTATGGTCGACAAAACTAAGCCCTTCTCGCAACCCAACTCTTCGTAAAGATTGCTTTCTCTTAAAGCTGAAAGAACATGGTGTAGTAACCACAAATCCGGAGGGGCGGTTATTGCTGCAGTTCGGAGCATCGAGCGTAAGATTTCTTTCGCTCGGCCAAAGTACATCAATTCCGCTTCGGGAAATTCGTCAGCCTGTGATTCAACCAACCCTCCTAGGTAATCAATGCATCGCCAAGTCTGCCAGCCCATTCCTAAAATATGAGGAACAAAATCGCGAAAAGACAGGTAAACAGTTTGTTGCAAATAGGGGTAACCCCGTGTGGAAAGCCCAGTCTGCGAGGTGAGAATAGGAATAAGAGTTTGTGCTAATGGATGCTCTCTAGAAGGCGGCACCGCTCTTAGATAATCCTCTAAAACCCCCATCAACAAAACCATAGCATTTTAGTTGCCCTAAACTCAAAGGCATTAGCCCAATTTATGGGCCAAGAGCCGGCCACCACCCCAATAATAGAGAGGAAGTATTTGAAACCACGTGGCTTCGCGTTTGTCCTACACCGAGGCCCCCATCGGGTGAAACCAAAGGCCCCTCTTGGCCTATTTAGATTAGTTTTGCTCCATTACAGGCAAGCATTAGAGACGTTGGGCACAAGAAAAACAAAAGCAGGCTCACTCAAGTTATGGCTCGCTCTTCCCCTCGAAAAAACGCGTCGAACCCAATACGTTCTCGCTTTAACATCTTCTTGTCATGGTTTCCCACAAAGAGGCGCAAAACATCGCTAGCTTATCGCCTTACTTACCAATTGACTCAACCATGTCTCAAAGGCTTTAGTCTGAACAAATTCTCTCGCTCGAGTACTGGCTATTGCAATCAAGTGGGTTCGAATCATGCCATACACATCGAACTCTTCCAACATTGCTTTCGCACTGCGCTCTTGTTCACGGACAAAGGCCAGCTCAATCTGCTCACGTATCGCTTGCTGAACCTCTGGCCGGTCCAGATTGTGTTGGAGAGTCAGATTGCCCCATTCCAGTAAACGTTCCGTTCCGGGATCGTCAACCAAGGCATAAAGATCCGAAAGTTGGGTATTGAGAACCGAGTCCAACGCGCGCCGACGCATTTGCTGCAATGCAGCTTTGTTTTCAGGGGAGTTAAATCTCTCCACAACACCTTGCTTTAAACGGTCTGCGGACTGTTGAGCAAACTCTTTCGCCTGCCGCTTTAGCCCCTCTTGTACACCCGAGCCAATGGACGACAGGGCTGTTCCTGCGCTCTTAAAACGGCTGGCACCTTTGCGAGCTATCGTTCCCAACAAGCTGCCTTCACCATCTTTGGCTCCACCACCAAAAGGTAGTTTCGCCAAAAAAGCCTCGAGGGTCTCCCCCAAAGAAGCCGCGATAAGCTGCCGGACAAAAGCAGGATCTACAATATCGGTTCCGAATCCATCGGGAAGATTTGTAGGACGTCTCATGCGCTCCTCAATCCCCGTCACCACCGCCTTTGGTACCATCCCTCTGAGGGTCTCGGCACTCGCCGAGACCCGCCCGCGTTCATGGTCCACGAGAGGAATCAAATGGCGCTCCCCCATCAAATTGAGGCCGGGACTACCCAACGCAGTTATCAACTGGTCGGCCACAGCTCCAGGCTCCACCAAGTCGCCTACCCTCAACTCGAGAAGGTCATCCACTACCAGTGTAACCAATTGAGCAGAAAAATCATCGCTACCCGCCTCACTTAGCGATTGAATTAACCGCTCTACCAACATATCGGATTCCAAGGCATACTCCTATTCGATCGCTATGAATTGCTTGCCCTAACCCCACCGGATCTGGCGAGCAATTCCTGAACCTCCAGTTCGGCAACTCATATTCTCTATTTTTTTGAAACGCAATGAAGGGAAATATCTCACGAAAGTTACTTTAGTCTTCTGCAACCGAAGAGAAAAATAGATGCTCTCAAAAAGTGAAACATGTTCTACTTTTTCTTTTCAACCTTGATTGATTCCGCTAGTATGCCACCGTGACTAGTCAAGAGCTCAAAGGTCCCGGTGATTACGCCCCTCTGCCTCACTCAGAAATAGACCCTAATGGCACACAACCCAAAGGTTCTACAGATTTTGGTTTACTCAAGAATCTTGCTACGCGCCTCTTAAAACTAGGACGCGCCTACTTTCGCTTTGAATGCCGTGGAGTCGAGAACATTCCCAGCGGGCCAAGTTTAATGGTAGGGAACCATTCTGGAGGTAAACTCCCTGTCGACATGCTCCTCTTCGGAGCATTTTGTCATGAACACTTTAGATTTCAGCGTCATCTCTACGTTCTAGCGCACGACATTCTATTTCGACCCTCTCGCTGGCTTCGCGCCACACTTAGAAGGCTGGGGGTCGTGAAGGCCTGCCGTCAAAACGCCGATTTACTTTTGCAACACGGTCACCCCGTTGTCGTTATGCCTGGTGGAGAATACGAAACGTACCGCCCCTTCTCAGAGCGAAATAAAATTGATTTCGCAAACCGCACAGGCTGGATCAAAGTTGCCCTTCGAAATCAAGTTCCCATCTGCCCGGTTGTCTGTATCGGTGGACATGAAACTTTCATCACCCTTTCCCGAGGCGAAAAAATAGCGAAATTCATGAACTTTGAAAAATTCCTGCGGGTTCGATCCTTCCCTATTTCCCTGGGCTTTCCCTGGGGACTCTACGTCGGCCCCGTTCCCGCTCCAATGCCTCTGCCATCGCGGATCATCACAGAAATCCTCCCTCCCATCCGACTTGCAGAAAAGGAAAAGGACCACCTTCCTTATTGTCCAAAAGATGCCGAGAATCCCGAAAAGCTCCAAGAAATCTACGCCTTGGTAACCACCCGAATGCAGCGCGGATTAGACCGGCTTTCTCAAGAAAGGAGATTCCCGATAGTCGGTTAGGTTATAAGCGTGGTGGCGCAACCAAACCCATCTTTTTATACACTTTAGAGAGAGTCTTTCGGGCGCGTCTCTGTGCACCGAGAGCTCCTTCTACCAAAACAGAATCAAGATAAGCTTTATCTTCCATTATCTCAGTGTATCGTTTTTGCACTGGCTTGAGACTCTCTGCCACCATCTCACCCAAGTCTTTTTTCAAATCCGAGTACATTTTGCCAGCATAGTGCTCTTGCAGCTCTTCCATACTCTTGTCGGACAACACGGAATGAATTGTCAGCAAATTCGCCAAGCCAGGACGTTCTTTATCGTAAACTATCTCCGTCCCTGAATCCGTCACCGCTCGCATTATTTTTTTTCGAATAACATCCGACGAATCAAGCAGAGAGATGTAATTATTGGGGTTTTCATCGGACTTAGACATCTTCTTATCCGGGGCCTGTAGACTCATAATTCGAGCCCCAACCTTCGGAATAAAGGCCTCAGGAACCACAAAGGTAGGAGAATACTTATTATTGAAGCGGGCAGCCACATCTCGCGCTAACTCAAGGTGTTGTCGCTGGTCCTCTCCAACTGGAACCGCGTCCGCTTGGTAAAGTAATATGTCGGCCGCCATCAATATAGGGTAGGTAAAAAGGCCCGCATTTATATTGGCCTGGTGTTTCGCCGACTTTTCCTTGAATTGAGTCATTCGATTCAACTCGCCCATATAGGTGAATGTATTTAGTGCCCAGGCCAGCTCCGCGTGTTGTGGTACATGCGACTGAATTGCAATCGTGCTCTTGGCTGGATCAATTCCACAAGCAATATACTGCGCAACATAGGAAAGGCACCGTTTCCGCAGTTCAGCGGGTACTTGGTCGACGGTAAGAGCATGTAAATCAACGATCAGATAAATACAGTCGTATTCACTCTGCATCGAGACCCAATTCTTCAGTGCTCCCAAGTAATTTCCCAATCCAAGGCTCCCAGATGGCTGGATTCCAGAAAGAACAATGGGTCTTTTATTCTCGCTCACTCTACACTCCTCAACGCCCTCTTGGGTCGTTCGCTTGGAGACTAAATACGAATTTCTGGCCAAGCATTCAAGAGAATCACCCTATTCAACAAAAGTCACATTAGCCTCAATCCCGCGACGGCGCTGACGACAGGCGTTCGCGGGATCCTCCGGATTTTCATAGCCGAAGGATAAGCCGCAAAGAATACGCAGGTCCTCAGAAATACCCAATGTTTTCCGCACCAAATCCGGGTAATGACGCAGGCTAGCTTGTGCACAACTAGAAATCCCGCGAGATTCCAAGCCGAGCATTAATGTCTGGAGATACATTCCCACATCCAATGCAACCCCTACCCCAAAGGACTTCTCCATACACACCACCATAATATGGGGTGCATCAAAAAACTCAAAGTTCCTCCGTAAAGCCCAAAGCCTTCCTTTTTTGTCGTCGCGAGCGATTCCCATCGCCCCATACAACTCGACAGCACACTCGACTTGTAAATCACGGTATTCGCTACTGAATGAATCGATTGGATCTTCAGGATTACCGAAATTGCCCTTATCGAATTCACCAGTCAATTTATCTCGAAGGGCTGTGCATTGACTTTCTGTGGCCACGAAGACTCTCCAGGGCTGCACATTGCAGTTTGATGGAGCACTTTGTGCCAATTCGAGAATTTCCACCAATGTCTTTCGTTCAACGGATCTATCTCGCAAGAATCCGCGCACGGAACGTCGATTGATTATAGCTGCTTCTAGATCATACATAAGCGGCTTATAGCCCGGAAGGAGACGAACGCCAAGCCAGCGTCACAAGAGAAATTCAATAGAGCCCCTACTTCACTAAAGTCCCATCTGCTTGGCAATAATGACCTTCATTATTTCATTGGTTCCAGCGTAAATACGTTGCACTCGAGCGTCCATGTAGGCTCGACAAACCGGGTACTCCAACATATAGCCATAACCTCCAAAGAGCTGAAGACACTCATCGACAACCTCTCCAAGCATCTCTGATTGCCACAACTTTGCCATTGAACATTCCTTCACTAAATACTCACCTCTACTATGTTCCTGAATTAATCGGTCCAAGAATGCTCGCCCCACTTCAACCTTGGTTGCACACTCTGCCAATTTGAACTGAGTATTCTGGAACTTCGAGATCGAACGATTGAAGGCCTGGCGCTCCTGACAATATTCCAGGGTATCGCTCAAGATTCGTTCAGCTGCGGCCTGGCAACTAATTGCCACAATCAAACGCTCCTGTTGCAGCTTTCGCATCAGCATGAGAAACCCCATACCTTCTTCACCAAGTAGGTTCTCTTGAGAAACGCGACAATCTTCAAAAAATAACTCTGACGTATCTTGCGATGCGAGGCCCATCTTTTTCAATCGGCTCCCCTTGATGAACCCCACGTGGTCAGCCTCCACCACAAAGAGAGAAATGCCTTGATGGGCGTTGTCAGGATCCATATCGGTTTTGGCAGCAACAATACAAAGGTCACAGAGAATACCATTCGAAATAAACGTCTTCGCCCCGTTAATAACGTATTCGTCTCCATCCTTGACTGCGGTCGTCGTAATCGCAGCCAGGTCTGATCCAGCACCTGGCTCGGTCATTCCTAGAGCAGTAATAATCTCTCCATTGGCGCAACCAGGTAACCACTTCTCTTTTTGCGTTTGGTTCCCAAATTCATGGATATAGGGAACAACAATGTCCGAATGCAGACCAATAGCAAAACCTGAATCGTACGAATATGCCATCTCTTCGTTCACAATAGACGAATGAAAGAAGTCACCGCCGGGACCACCATATTCTTCCTCTAACCACGGACACAAAATCCCAGCCTCGCCCGCTTTCCTCCAAGCATTTCGATCTACGATCCCGTCTTCACGCCACCGTTCTTGGTGCGGAATCACTTCCCGTTCAATAAAAGTTCTTACCGCATCTCGAAATAAGAGATGCTCCTCATGATATAAAGTGCGCTTCATTTATTCCCCCAGGAATTAAATTCTAAGCAACTTCTTTTGGTTTAATTACCACCAAGAGTTGTTTGCCTTTGACCTGCTCTCCTGAATTCACACAAATTTCTTCCACGGTGCCAGGGATATCTGATTTAAGTGAATGCTCCATCTTCATCGCCTCTAAGACAATGACCGTGTCGCCACGCTCGACCTCTTGTCCTACTTCTACACCGACCCCAATTATCGCTCCATCCATAGTAGCTACCACCCGACCGCTTCCCTCACCATTTTTCGATGCCGCAGGGCGATGGGTCACATCGTTAAGCTCTAAAACTCCCTGAGCCGTAGCTATGAACAAAGTAGCGCCCTCTTGACGAAAAAAGACGTCTCGTCGCACGCCATCTTGCTCCCACTCC
>CAXGXL010000079.1:0-9717 GCA_964013555.1 uncultured bacterium | reverse complement strand
GGGATAGGCTCTCTAGCCAACTTCGTCCCCAAAACTCGGCCCGGCATAGAAGTAGGGACTCTTTGTGGCAAAATGAATCGCTTGGCTCTGAGCAGAAAGTGACATCAAAAAGACAATATCCCCCTACTTGCGGTCATGACTGAGCGTACTTCTAGAAACCACAAATAACCCCTAAACATTGCTCCTCAATATCCAACCCCCAGAGACAACTCTCTTTATTCCACAAATCTTTAGTGAAGCCCGCGTCCTTCATCTTGACAGTAGACGAACAAACAGAAACAAGCTTTCCATGGGACCAATTCAACCTCGAGTACTTAGCATTCTGGTTAGCGCAATCGCCGCCATAAGCTCTGCGGGGGTTTTGGTAAAAGGGATTGCAGGAGTCGACGCATGGGTTATTGCGTTTTGGAGAATGGCGGGCTCCGCCATTGTGCTTGCACCCTTCGTTCGAAAGATCTCACCCAAAGATGCACTCAAAGGAGCCCTATCAGGGCTCTTCCTCGCCTTGCATTTTGGGTTTTGGTTTGCGTCCCTCCAAAAGATTCCAGTAATGCGCTCAACTCTTTTGGTCACACTAGCACCAATATGGGCCGGCCTTCTGGAATGGGTCGTGCTCAAACGACCACCCAATCGGTATTTTTGGATTGGCTTGGGGCTCGCGCTGCCTGGTGTCGTTCTTCTTTCTGGGGGGGATATAAGTAAAAGCAACCCCATTGGGGATGTCCAAGCTCTGATCGCCGGTGTCGCAGGTGCCTCCTATTTTGTAATTGGAAGTCGCTTAAGACAGCGTATGAAACTGGCCACCTACACCGGACTTGTCTGCTTCGTGGCGGCTTGCGCTCTTTTGCCCGTCGTCCTCGCCTCAGAACTGAATTTTCTAGAACTGAGCAACAAAAATTGGCTCTTGATTGCAGCCCTTATTGCGGGACCTCAACTTATTGGACACAACGGCCTCAACTACGTGCTAAAATATCTACCGGCCTCGCTCGTTACAGCTACCACACTCCTCGAGCCATTTGGCGCCGCTTTTTTGGCCTGGCTATTCCTACACGAAGTGCCCTTCTTCCATGAAATGTTAGGCGGGCTTCTTATTGTTTTCGGCATTTTCCACGCAATTCGAAATCGCTAGACTCCCCAACCTCCACGTAATCTTTTGCCAATCACGGGCGCCAAACAAACGAATAAATTCCTCCGCCATCGGTATGCTCCGTCGCGTTACCAAAGTAGATTCGCCAAGAGCCATCTTCCAAAAGAACCGCTGAAGGATCTGCTAGAACGGTTATGGACTCCCCTAAGGAAGAGGCAACACTATCTACATCCGCTATTGTTCCTTGCGATTCCCACACAAGCCCATCGGCGCTGACGGCTGTCTTGATCTCTTGCGGTTTGAAGGGTCGAATATCCGGATGGTCATCGGGATTCATAACCGTATGAAAAACACGGTAAGAGCCATCTGATAATCGGTGAATTTCCGCATCGATGGCTTGTTCTATCAGAATTTCGCCGCCACCGAACTCCGTCCCGCTAGCGTTAGACGTAAACCCCGCCATATGTGATGGCTGCCCACACGAAAAATAGACTCTCACACTAGAATCATCATCAGATAATCGAACCACACTAGGAGTCCCAATGAAATCATTGCAGGGTGGTCCTGAACTGCCAAACTGCACTCCCTCTTCGCTTCGGTGGGAGGGTCCCAAGTTTTCAAGATTGCTAAACGTCGCCGACTTGCAATGAATCGTTTCCCCCGTATCAGTGCTCTCTCGGCTGGTCGTGAAGAGCCTGTAGTTATCATTGGACAATTTCACAAAATTAAGTCCGCAAAAACCAATGCCGGTGGGTTTCGGAGTACTAAAGACAACTCCATCGGAGGATGTTGCTACATGATGTCCTTGAGTCCCTTTACACATGTAGAGATAGTAAGTCTGCTCCTCGAAATAAACAAAAGGAACCGAAGCGTCCTCTATATTGGGCCTCAAGTCTGCAGAAAACTCCACAGCACCGATATAATTCGCGGCATCCTCCCTTGTGTTGTCAACCGAAGGGCTGTCAGGCTCTTTGGTCTCCTCTTGAGACTCCATCGAGTCGGAGTCACCGGCACCGGGATCGCTGTCACATCCAAAGGCCAATAAGAGACTCAAACTTAAACACAATCCTCCAATAGCTAGAGGTGGTAAGAGGAGTAACCGTTCCCCACTTCCTTCCGAAAAACTGCGTTGCATCCTGCCCATGAAAATCAGTTTACCCTACCTGTCTTCGAGACCGTAGAACTATTTCACGCACAAATAGACCAACGAAGCTCCTGTAGAAAAACTTGCTCTGCATAGTGAAAAAATACTGGGCACCCTTACCCCCTATAAAGCCTTCAAAATCAAACACCTAGAGCCTTCCATTGATTACAACATCACTGCAAACAACTTTTGGCCCCTAGAACCGATAACTCCAGTACCAGTAAACCACGAGAGATATTAATGAAAACCAAATTCGCCCACATGAGCCACCGGCATGCTCACTCTAGCCGGCGTAGTGGAATTCCGAAACCTCGCAAGAAGCCAGCAGCGTCTCAAAAAGACTCTACCCTATGGAGTCATTGGAGCTCCAAACGAGTTACCCCAGGCGACTCGTATTCAAAAATCGAAAATCCAGGTGGGGCTTTTTCCGAAATGTACGCCCTCGGCGCCCTGCCTCCCGAATGCAAAGTTCCCCTTCCCTCACCCCTGCGTAAAACCCTCGCGCGAAACCCCAAGAGTCTGCGCAGAGCCAATTCCCACATGCACCAAAAAAACGGAAAGAACGCGCTGATTTTCGCACTCGTTCTTCTCTTACTCACCAGTGATTGCGTATCCGTAGCCGAGCGAATACAAAGTCAAAAAGGTCGCTTTGCCCCACAAGACGGGCAAAATGTATTCCCGAAACTACCATCAAAAGCCCCCACATGCTCGCCACTTGAGGAACTACGCGACCTAAGCCCGGATGAATTTCGACTTATTGAAAGCCTCTCTCCACTGCCCCCACTTTCAGCAGGAAACCAAATAGATCAACAATCCGGTATGGACAGAAACAAGGTCCTCGAACAAGCAAAGAGGTTCAAGAGTATTGGCATCGATCCACACTATCACTGTGAGCAATATGGTGGGGTGTTTCGAACCAAAGTAAAATACCTAACCGATCAAGAGCTGGCTGACTACCGAGTCGTCATTAAAGATGGAAAGCTATTTGATAGCACCGGCCAAAATCCGATTACAGCATTAAGCCACGGGTGGCGAAAACCCATTTTCATAATGGATAGAAATGGTGCCTTTTACTTGGCTAAACATGCACCGGTTGGGCACTTTCACCACTCTAGCTTTAAAGCAGGTCAAAACGTCGCCGCTGCTGGCGAAATGATAATCCGAGACGGCGTCCTAGAAGAAGTGACTAATTTCAGTGGACATTACAAACCAAGTGAAGAAATTACCCGTCAGGCAGTCTGCGAACTTCGTCGAAGGGGTGTCCATGTCCCCGAGTCTATTTATTCAGTCAGGGGTCCCAAACCCTCCACTCCCAAATCGTGTCCCTCTTTGGTTGCGGAGGCACAAAAAAGCAACGAGAACCTAAAGCACCCAGCGCCCCCGCATTGTGGCCCAGAAGACCAAACGTCCGGTCCAGACTCAAACAATTCAGTGTCCCCAAATCCGCATCTCTTAGCAGGCATGTTTTTCGGTATTTTTCCGTTATTACAGTTAATTATAAACCCAGAAGTTGACTAAGGACCATGCTCTTTGGGAGCGGCATCAGTCATAGTTGTTTCTTTCCTCGCGGTTGTTGCCAGTTTAGCCGTTCATCTTTTTTCACTTCGACAAAATGGTTAGTCTCTTAGTTAATTCCTTGTAGCTTTCCGAATCACCAAAATGACTGAAGTTAGTCCGAACTCGTTTGGCGCGATTGACTCCCCACAAGAATCCTAAGACAATACCAGAGCTTTAACACCGACTCTCGGGTCTAGCGTGCTTAAGTCAATCAGACCCAATTACAAGGGCATAGAAAAAAGCTGAGGCGTATTAATGAACTTCTTGCATCACAATAAATCTATCAAGTCACCCCACCCGGGTTTACTAATCATTGGAATTTGTTTGATATCATTAACAAGTGCTCAACCAGCGAAAGCCGAATGTGGAAAATTCAAGACCGCAGCAACCTGCACTGCGCATGTCGACGAAGCTAATTCAAACATCTGTAATTGGTGTGACAATAAGGCCAGGGGAGGGATCAAAAACAAGCGATGCTGGAGTCGAAAGGCGATACAAGAATCGAATAAAGTATGCACCACCGACGCCGGTTGGGTATCGTGGCAAACCGAGGTACGTAATCAACCGGTCCAGGGATACGCACAAGGCAGGTCAAAATGTCATTGGGTTCTTAATGCAGGCCGCGTCATTTTTTCCAGCGCCCAAAAAACTGCAGCGCAGTACGCAACGATCCAATGTGGAAACAAAAGAAGTCCCGCAACAATTGGAAGGGCCTGCTCTCAATACGAGACTGAAATAGCTGAAGCTATAAGCAAGACGACTGTTTCCCCTCTTTTGAATCCTGATGAGATCTTACTCGACCAGGTGAGCGTCATTGAGCAAAAGGATACCACCAACGATGAAGTACTCTTACGCTACGTTGATATTCCACTCGCTAATCCGCGCGATAAAACGCAAAAGGCCAGTGTACAATACGTTAGCTGGGTGACCTCCGAGGGAGCTGCCGCCTCCAGGCTTAAACCATTTCTTGGTCTTCCCCCACCAGGAGAGGGGGTAATTCGGGCTGCCGCCACCACTCCACTGATTGCTAGGCCCCATCGCAATAGGCCGTGGTCCGCCGAAATCCGCAATAGCTTTGAAACTGCATCCCCGCCACCAACGCCCCCAGAAGGTATCAGCCCACCACCCACAAGTGATATATCAGATCTCCCGCTAGACGCCCGCTCAAAAGACCTCGCCTCGGGTGAATACATGACCCTTGCACTAAACGTCTGGAAAGGACCTACTTTTGAGCGCGACCAACCCAAAAAACTCAAACAAAAAGTGGGTTCCTGGCGAAAGCGAACCATTGTAGCGCAATTTGCCCCCGAATTTTCGTACGTCAATTCCTTAGACGCAAGACTCCCACCACGGGGCAGACCCACCGCCGCTGAGGCCAACCCCAAGAGTGTTGTTCTCGAAGAAGAGCTTCGCATTTGGTGGTACCAACAAGACAAGAAAAATAGGAGAGTCTTAAAAGGCGCAGGCATCGTCAATAAAGCCAATCCCCCACAAGGGCACCAAGACGGCACGACAGAATGTGTTATCAAAGGAAAATCGACTAAAGACTATTTCACGCTTTGCTTTACCATTTCCAAACAAACCATCGATTTGAAACGAACCCAAGTTCAAGAGAACGGCTTAATCGACACGATAGATTGGCAAAATTCAACCGATAATCAATATGTCTTTCGGGCTGCTTTTAGTAAGACAGATCCTAGTCAGGTCGCTCTTTATAATCGAATCAACCAATACCTTCACCCTACAGAACGCCCAGCAATGGCACGACACTCAAAAAGCTCGGCTTCCAACAACGAGCATCGAAAATATTACACAGCTCTCGAGAATTTCAACACCCGTCTTGAATCCTTTAGGCAGGCCCCACCCTCGACAAAATGGAAAAATCCCAGAGATGGGTGTCACTACGAAAAGTTGTGGGGTATCTTTGTTTTGAAGGCAACTCAGAGTCGGTAAAGTTAGTCTCTTCTGTCTACCTAAATAGTAAACACCACGTTCTTAACACGAAATCACTCTGGCTGAACCCGTATGAGCAGCGCGAACCCCGTGCGGTGCTACTTCTCGAACCTCTAAGAATCGCATGGCTACGAGAGCGAATTGCAGATCAAGAACAAGGGGTCCTCTACTTTTGAGGCTTCCGCTAGACTAACCAACGTGGTGGAGAAAAACGGTCGATACCACAAACCATACAACGAATGACCTCGTTAAATTGCACGATTGTCATGATCTCACATTCAGTTTGAGTTCAGTTGGATCACCTCACTAGCATTAAGTCGAGAGGTAAAGGCCGGACCGTCATAAGCAAAGTAGGGGTTTGGCTAGGTTGTTTATCGCTTGAATTTGTTTGCCATTGAAAGATAACATCAGCACTGACCGAGAGAAATCAATCTACGTTGGTAACCCACTAAAACCCATTGCGTCTCGACATGACGATACGTTGCTTGGTGAAATGATGAAGACACTACTTTTCTTACTAAGCCTGTCGAGTGTATCCACAGGCCAGAGTTTGCACATCAAAGGAGGCCTAGATATTAGCACCCACCTCAACCGACATACGGCGGCTTCTGATGCCACCAAGACCTCAGAACTCGAAGCGACCGTCTACACTCCACCTGGCGTTCATATTGAAACTCTTTTGAGTTATCCGCTAAGTCAGCAAGTGGAAATAGGCGTGGGTACCCGATGGGAAAGCGGCCCCCGCAAACAAAACAACGCCTTTACCAGCGTGGGATATAGTACGATACCCGTATTTCTCTTGGTGCAATATACCCTCCTCCCCTTTAAAGCCTCTGAACTCAAAGTCACTGGCCGAGCTGGTTACAGCATGGTCCAATTAACCACAGATAGATTTCGCGACCGCGATGAACAAACGGGGGGCTTGTACTATGGCATCGGTCTATCTTTGGAAGAAAACAAGCCAGATCCTCTCCTGTGGGAGTTATTGTATTCAGTTTCAAATGCTAGTTTCAATAATGCACAAGCTCCTGAAGAACGCTATAGAAACAAGAGAATAAGTGTAACCATCGGAAAAAAGTGGAGTTTCTAAAATGCCTCGTGCAAGGCACTTATTACTATCTTTCTCGCTCCTAATTATTGCATGCCTACCGGGGGCCGATTCCTCCGAGAAGACAGACCAATCACTCGATTTTTTCTCGATCAATGGGCGCAATGTCCCAATCGACCACTACGACAATTTTATTATCTACCCTTTAATCGAGCGATATTATACGGCCAATGATTTTCACGCCAGAATTATTTACCCGGATGATAAATATGAACTGTATATAAACAGTTCTTTCGTCCCTAGTAATAGCGACTATCTTTTCAGACAAGTCGCCATCAACGATAGCGTAACGCTCACCTTTGAATCAAAATTGGCTACTTTAACCTACAATCTTATATTTAGCTATCTACCCGTTGTTGAAATTTTCACCATCACGCCTCTGAACGAGGTAAAGCTCCCTGCTTCGTTAAGCATTATTTCATCAAACCTGGATTATAATCTAAGCCACAAACAAATCGGCATTGAAGTCCGTGGAAACCTATCTCAGACATTTCCAAAAAAATCATTCAGTATCGAGTTTCGTAATGAGACAAATTTTGACATCAAGCAGGACCAACGACTATTGGGTATGCGCAAGGACGACGACTGGCTATTGGATGGCTCCCCTCAAGACCCCACCATGCTTAGAAACAGGGTTGCCATGGATTTGTTTCCCAAAATCTGGCGATTACCTCATGATGAAAATGCCTCGGTAGTCAATAGAGGACGTTTTGTCGAATTGGTATTCAACCACCGTTATCATGGTATTTATGTCCTCTCGGAACGAATCGATCGAAAACTACTGAAGCTTGACAGACAAAATAGCCTTTTAATTAAGAGCATGTGGGCGGGTCCACATGGACTCCAAAATAGAGTAGCAGCAAGCCTTTTTGAAATAAAATATCCCGATACCGAAAATGACCTTTTTGCCGCAGCAGAAGGCTGGGAGAGGTTGAGTTCATTCTTGAATTTTATGGAATACAGTACTGATGACGATTTTGAGAATGCGATTTTGACCAAATTTGATTTAGACAATGCTGTAAACTACCACCTTCTGCTTCTTGCTGTAGCAGCATTTGACAACTGGAGACACAATTATTTTCTTGTACAAAACAATTTTGACCCTTTCTTCTTTATCCCGTGGGATCTAGATGACGCGTTCAGGCAAATTGACCACATCCCGGGAAACTTTGTAATCGATAGATTATTAGCATATCCATTCTACATTCAAAAACTGAAAAAAAAGTGGTCTATCCTAAAACAAAGTGCATTGCATTATGAATCCGTCTACGAAGTATTTAAGACCTACTATGATCCCCTTTTACAAAGTAATGCGTACAAACGAAACGCCAACCGCTGGGCAGCTTATGACCACGAAGCATGGTTGATCGAATTGGAAGCCTGGCTCGAAAAACGGCATGCACTAATCGATGAGTATATAGACTCTCTATGATGTTAGATGGTGACTAAATTGTGGTTTCGGTTACAAATTTCACTTCTAATCGCCCCAAAGAGAGCTTTCTTTAGACTGTCTCAAACAGGCAAAGTGAATTGTGGCTCCTAGCGATGGGATTTTTGCTAGCCCAAAATATTGTAGGGTTGTCACAGCTCCCTTTGGTATGCTTCACACCGGGAATTTGAGAGAAGTTCATTTCTTCAGTGACCCTATATTTCTAGCGCGAAAACTTGATTTATGGGATTAGTCATTAAAGAATCATCTACGCACTTAGGAGAGAAACTTCGGCGCTTTGATGAATCAAGAAACTTCGTTTTTTTGGGACATGATGAAATTACTAATTCTCTTACTACACCTTCCGAGTCTCACACTAGGGCAGAGCCTGCATATAAAAGGAGGGGTCGATGTAAGCACTCAACTTCTCTTAAATACAACGCTTTCGGATAATAACCTTTTCTCTGAAGCCGAAGTCAACATCTACACCATTCCGGGTATTCATGTTGAATCCCTATTTAATTATCCGCTAAATGAAATTGCTGAAATCGGTCTGGGCATTCGCTGGGAAAGCGAGCCACGAGAACAAAAAAAGCTTGAGAGCGTTGGTTTTAACACACTACCTTTGTTTATAGCTGGTCAGTGCAATCTAGTCCCTTTCGGCTCATTCCATTTGAAAGTCAGTGGACGAGTTGGTTACAACCTAGTCGGCTTGACCAGGGAGACATTCAGCAACGTGGATGAACAACATGGTGGTGTCTACTATGGCGCTGGCATATCTGCGGAAGGAAAAGGCCCAGATCCTCTCATCTGGGAATTTTTGTATTCGGTTTCAAATGTCACTTTCAACAATGCAATAGGGCCAAAGAAGATTGAGCACAGTTATCGCTATGCCAAGGCGGGTGTAACGGTAGGCAAAAGGTTTGATTATTGAACGACCTCGTATAGATAATCGAGGCCTCGATTTTGGAACTCTTTTTTAGCTTTAGAGCTCCTATTGTCGATTTTGGTTTAGCTCATAGGGGTAAACGCGGGACTTGGGTTCTCAAAGTGGAATTCCCAAATGCGTAGTTACTCCCCAACAAGTTTCACCGAGAAAAAACCACATGTGATATTAGTGATATCACCATCAAAAGTGATTTCCCCACCTTCTTCAGTCACAACCCCTATCATCCCGACTTCCATATAACCGGTGGGCTGGGAGTTCCACGAATCGGGAAAAAACTCGATGTTATCGGTCTCGGGATTGAAGTTGCCGTGCATACTATAATCGCCGTCAGAACCGGACTCTTCATGAAAAAAATCAAATGTAGCCACCACGCCGAGCAGATCCACACCAGTAATGTGAAGAGTTAAATTGGTAACCCCTTGAGGGCATAAATAGGTCCCCTCCCAGCGTTGGCCTGGAGCAAAGGGGTTGTAGACTAGCCGAATAGGAC
>CAXGXL010000078.1:0-9738 GCA_964013555.1 uncultured bacterium | reverse complement strand
GAAGACTGCAATGGGATCGACGACGATTGCAATGGACAAATCGACGATAATCTAGTCGCGCCACTGGCAGGCCGCCAATCAGGAGTTTGCGCCGGGCAAAGCAAAAACTGCGCTGGCGCCGCTGGATGGGTCGAACCCGACTACACGCTGATTTCAGCCTATCAACCTTTAGAGTTAGCGTGCGATGGCCTCGACAACGACTGCAACGGCGCGATTGACAACGGCCTCACGGCCCCCAGCGCCGCAAAGCAACTTGGTGTTTGCGAAGATTCTATTCAAGTATGCTCGGGCGCAGCGGGATGGACCGAGCCCGATTACAGCGAAATAGCCCACTACCAAAATGACGAGAACCTCTGCGACGGATTCGATAACGATTGCGACGGCAACCTCGACGAAGGGTATCAAATAGGAACAAGCTGCGGCGTAGGAGCCTGTGTCGGGGGGCGATGGGAATGCGCACCAGATACCCAGAATAGAATCTGCTCAACCCAGCCAGGAGGCAGTAATGATCAGAGCAACCCCGAAGTCTGTGATTCTGTTGATAACAACTGCGATGGGTCTAACAACGAGAACCTTTTAGCTCTCGCATGCGATATAGGCTTTGGCCCCAGCAGTGGTGAGCAGATCTGTAATGCAGAGCGAACCAATTATAGTGAGTGCCTCCCCCTTTGGAGAAAACGGATTCTACTCACTGCCACTCCCCCAGATCTAGCAGAGAGTGTCTCGAACGTCCCGGTCCTGATTCAACTCACCCCAGATCGAATCCGCTACTCGAACATGAATCAAGATGGAAGCGACATACGATTTATCTCGGAGGACCACCAGACGGTTCTGCCTCATGAAATTAGTTCGTGGGATACGTCGGGAGCATCCACCATTTGGGTAACTTTACCACTTGTGCAGTCCACAACGCCCACCGCATTTTGGATGTACTACGATTTCCGAGGTTCCTCACTTCCGCCTGTAGAATCAGCGGTTTGGGATCCGAGCTTCCTTGGAGTTTATCACCTCGAAAAGTCAAGTTCAGACACAAACGCCCCGGAGATCTTTCTTGACTCTACCAACAACAATCTACACGCGACCGATAATGTCGCATCCGCTTCAATTACAGGCCACACAGGTGATGGCATCGCTCTTTCTGACTCCGATAACATCCTCTTTCCAGTGGTCCCAGACTCCGACTACACCCTGGAATTGCTCTACAAATCGCCCAGCGACACGTGGTCTAATTCAGCTAAAATCGAAATTGAGTCGCCCAGCCAGTTCGAAAACGACGGGAGCGCGACCGCGGACCGTTACCAGCTTGAGCTATTGCTAGACTCGTCCAACTTCCCCACCGAAAATGCATCATCTACGGGCCAAGACTTACGCTTCACTCTAGAGGACGGTACGGCCCTTGATTACTGGATTGAGTCGTGGAACCCTTCGGCCCAAAGCATTGTCTGGGTCTCCATCCCTACGAGTTCCGAGAGCATGCTAGTGATCCCCGAGAGTATTTTCGTTTTCTACAACAACCCCACTGCCAGCGCCGAAACCGATCCGCTGGCGGTTTTATTTCAAGGCGGGCTTTGGCAATCATCGTGGTCTAACACCACCTTCGAACACCCCTATAATGGCCCCCAAATGAATGCTCTAATAGGGGCTTTTCATTACGATGACACGCTTCATGATGTCCCACTAGGTAACAACTTCTCCTCTCGTCACGCAGTCAAGGGAGTGCGATGTTATAGCAATTGCATCGGTTCCAATAGCGTAAGTAAATCTGTGGTAGTACTTGAAGGCTGGCTCGACTTACCAAACACCGGAAACTACACCATAAACATCAACTCTGATGATGCGAGCGATCTCTTCATAGGGGGCTTTAGCTGGAAAGACCAAACCGACTCGTTAACGAACCGAAAAGCCTATTGGTACGGCGCTCACGGAGTGCAAAGCAAAAACAATCCTCAGAATTGGACTCACACGTTTGACCACAATTTGAGTGCCGGAATAGAGCGTTTCGTATTTCGAGTGGAGAACATTTCTGGTGGCTACGGCTGGGGCGCTGCTTGGAAGCCCCCAGGACAAACCCAAGTCCGTTACATTCCGGCGAGTTCATTCTACTATAGGATGCGATATTTCGAAGAAGCGAAAAGCTCCCTTGAAAGTCACCTCGAACACGAAATCAATCTCGCGGGCCCCCGAGGCCGCACCCTCTCTCTTCGTTCAAAATCGGCCCAACTCGCCCAAGGCTCCGCCACGGTCGCCCACCCCCTGCAAAGTGGGACCTGGCAGTATATCACGGCTCTTGTGGAGGCAGATACCCTCACGCTTTATGTGAACGGAGTACGCCAATCCACCACGGCTGCCCCGATAAACGTAGACGCTACTAATTTTACTCTAAGCACCTCCACCCGAGGACCTTTAGGGGCTCTAGGAGAAATCGATGAGGTTCGATTCACTCGAGGTATTCGCAACTCAAGCTGGGTCCAACTCCAGGCAGCATCCTTCGCGGGAACTCTAATAAATTTCGGTTCCCCACAAGATACAGCCCCATAAGAATTGTATCTTTCGTCAACCTTAAGTAGTGTCCTAGTCTCATGCTGCCCTCCTTAATTTCCATTGGATTTCTCCTGATACATTCCACCTCTGCGCCCCTGAGCGACGAACCCTCAGCGTTCCTATCGGGTATGGACCTACTCTACGGCAATCGAATAAGCGTCTACCAAAAACAAGAACCCATTGTTCCGGTCGGAATTATGGACGGTCAGCGAGAATTAACCTTTTCATCTACGAAACCCCTCCGCCTAGACTATTACGAAAAAGGCGTACATAAGACGACTCAAGTAAGCCCCAATCTTTCTGTGAAAATTCGCCTCCACCGCGTTCAAGCTGCCAATCGAGAGCACTATATAGATCTCGAAGGAACCGAATGGAAAGACACGACCAGGCTAAAGAAAATCCTCGCAAAGTGGCAAAAAAGAGGATTTGAGCGAGTTAAAGCCCTCGAAGAAGGAACCGTCTTCGGCCTCGCAGGCTCCGTGATCGATAACCGGGGATACCGAGTAGTGCTTCCGGTTACATCTCGTAAAGAAGCCCGTCAGACAATCTCCAAACTCTTTGCCCAATGGAATCACCGAGCTCAAGCCCGCTCAAGAATCACTGAGCGCCCCTGGGGCGAACTCGTCTTGATGATTGATGGATTTCAGATCGCCACAGCCACCAGCTATATTCGAATTAACCCCGAGGCCCCAGAAACTCCAACCACCCTCCACTCGGTTCAATACGGCAAAGGCTACAAGTGGGGGGGCCGTGAAGATAGGGAGTACAGAGGCAATCTCTACGCAGTAGTAGATCCCAATGGCCGATTGGCCGCCGTCAACGCCATTCCCGTCGAAACGATTCTCGCCGGGGTGGTTCCATCGGAACTATTTGCTTCCGCCCACCCCGAAGCACTCAAAGCACAAGCTGTAGCTGCACGCACGATTCTCTTCGCCCAGTTAAGCAAGCGACACTACGCAGATCCCTACCACCTCTGCAGTAGCCAACACTGCCAGGTATACGGGGGGGCATCCCATGAAGACCCGAGGACAACCCATGCCGTAGACTCAACCAGCGGTGAGCTTCTCTTCCACAATAATAAACTCCTCAACGCAACCTATTCTTCCACCTGCGGAGGCTTCACGGAACACAACGACGCCGTGTGGCGAACCCCCCGAAGCGAGGCTTTGCGTGGCAAACCCGATTTTCCTTTAGATGACCCATCGCTCGCAGCGTTCCAGACGGGAATAAAGCCCGACAATTTTGATTCTTGGCTACAAATACTGCCAGAGTCGTACTGCAAAAAAGCCACTCAAGCCCAAGAAAACAAGTTGCGCTGGACTCGCGAATTTAGTGGTTCGCAGCTGCAAGAATTAATATCGAAACGGTATCCTCATTTGGGCCGAATTACCGATATCCACGTACTCAAGCGAGGAATTAGCGGCCGGGCAATGAGTTTACGCCTAACCGGAACCAAAGCAAGCACCGTCGTTCTCTACGAACTCCCGATTCGGCGGCTCTTTAACAACTTGCGGTCCGCAGCATTCATCCTTAACTTGGACCGAGTTGCCGGTGTCATTACCAAAGCTACGTTCAAAGGCTCCGGCTGGGGACATGGGGTTGGTATGTGCCAACTCGGCGCAATTGGGCGCGCCGAAGCCCACCAGTCCTACAAAACTATTTTGGCTCACTACTACGGTGGAGCGAAGCTACGGCGACTCTATCCCCCAAAAATTCCTCCTTCTCGCTCGAATAAGAAGACAGGCCCCACAAACCTTGGTATGGCACCCGCATGGCAACTACCTCCCCCTTGATTATTGGCATCGCCGGCGGCACTGGCTCCGGCAAAAGCACCGTAGCCGAAAAGATATGCGCAGGCTTACCGACCAACTCGGTCTCCCTGATCGACCACGACAGTTATTATCGTCATTTTCCCGAAATGCCCTTAGAGGAGCGGGAGTTGATGAACTACGACCATCCAGATGCCATCGACAACGAACTTTTTATCGAGCACCTGGACCGATTACGAACCGGTGAGGAAGTAGCTATTCCCATCTACGATTTTGTAACTCACTTACGCAAAAAGGAAACCCGGCCCATCGCCCCGGGGCCCCTTATTATCGTGGAAGGAATCCTAGTATTTGTTGATCCTGCCCTCAGGCAGCGACTCGACGTCAAAATATTTGTCGACACAGCCGCTGATATCCGGGTTTTTCGCCGTATCCGCCGAGATATGGAATCCCGAGGACGTAGCTTTGCCCAGGTTCGCGAGCAATACTATAAAACCGTTCGCCCTATGCATTTGCAATTCGTAGAGCCAAGCAAACAATTTGCGGACATTATTGTGCCCGAAGGTGGCAACAATCACGTTGCGCTTGATTTGTTGCTGGGAAAATTCAATCACGTCATAGGCAATATGCCTTAACTCGAACGCCCACTACACAAATGCCGGCACTTCATCGCTACCCGCATTCGAGATAAGCGCTCGAGGGTTTTCCTCCAACGCATTCTTTAAACCCCGGCTACCATACCGTTTCCTTACAGCTTTTAAGGAGTCGGCAAGCCAGTCTGCAGGTCGATGAAGATCAGAAGCCAGTACGTGAGCCCATCCGTTGTCGGCAAAAAACACCGCCCGTTTTCTTGAACGACGGCCATAAACTCTTACGAAACTGCCTAACTCCAGCTGCAACTTAATACCTCGGTGAACCAAACGCTCAACCGTATCGGCCTCGAGGTATTTGTATCTCTCAGGATGGGCAAGTAAGAGCTTATAGCCGGCCATTTGTAGCCGAAACAAAACCTCTTCAGGGTTGCTCAGGGGCTTCCAGGGTAGTTCAATTAGAAGCCAATCCGAGTTTCCTCCGATCGGTACGACGGCGTCTGCCGCCACCCGCTCAAAGAGTTCAGGAGAGACATAATGCTCCGCGTTGGGGAGAATATCCAATTCGATACCATTTTCTTTAAGAAACCGGGCTGTCTCCAGCCGTTTCTCGTGACCCATCGCAATAGAAACGTCGCCTCCAGGCCCTGTTCCGTAATGGGGAGAGGCAGCTATCGCATTGAAGCCAGCATCCACCAGGCACCGCCCCATTTCGAGCGTCATCGCCTGGGAAAGAGAACCGTCGTCCACGCCAGGTAGTATATGGCAATGAAGATCCAACACGTCTAGGGATCTCACACACAACTGCGCCCAATAGCAAGCCCTCTACGGGAAAGTGGCCCTCTTTCCCGTGATATTCGCTACTTGCAACGATATTCCTCTTAAGCCCCTAGTTCAAAGGCCTCGTGAAGAAGGACTAAGGTATTGACCGGTTCGATTCCGGCCTCTAAGACAGCCCAATGACTCAAACTATTTTACTCGGAGAAACTCCCCTAACCTTTGAAATGGTCTCCGCCGTCGCTGACGGAGCGCAAGTTCAATTGGATCCGGCCACTCGCGATAAAGTTACGGCAGCCCGCAAGCTCGTGGACGATTGGGCCAGTGGTGAAACCCCCGTTTATGGCGTGACTACAGGCTTTGGAGCCTTAGCTGAGGTAAAAGTACCGCAAGAGCAGCTGCGGGCGTTGCAACGTAACCTTATTCTCTCCCACGCTGCCGGAGTGGGCAGGCATCTCTCGCAACGGGAAACACGGGCTATGATGTTGCTGCGGGCCCAGACCCTCTCAGAGGGGCATAGTGGATGCAGGCCTCAAATAATCGAGTTCGTTCTCGAGTTATTAAACCGAGGAATTCACCCCCACATCCCAGAAAAAGGTTCTGTGGGTGCTTCTGGAGATCTAGCGCCATTAGCGCATATCGCCCTAGCGATTATTGGTGAAGGGACTGTAGAATTTGACGGTGAAAACCTCCCAACACGAGAAGCACTCTCTAGAGCCAATCTAGAACCCATTATCCTAGAGGCCAAAGAAGGCCTATCGCTCGTCAACGGTACCCAAGCTATGTCGGCAGTTGGGACCTTAGCCTTAGCTCAGGCCGAGTCCCTGTGTCGACTCGCCGATATTGCCGGTGCCATGACCTTAGAGGGCCTTGCGGGCTTAGCATCTGCTTTCGACCCACGAATACAATCAATTCGACCGCATCCCGGTCAGATGCTTTGCGCCACCAATTTGAGACGCCTCCTCGAAGGCTCCGATACCAACAAACCAGCCCATGGAAATCGGGTACAAGATCCTTACTCCCTGCGCTGTATGCCTCAGGTGCATGGCGCAACTCGCGACGCGCTTCAATATGCACGAGACGTCTTCACCCGTGAAATTAATTCCGCTACCGACAACCCACTCGTATTTCCCGAAGATGGAGATATTGTTTCAGGCGGCAATTTCCATGGGCAGCCTCTTGCTCTGGCGTTGGATTTCGCTGCAATTGCAATCTCGGAAATCGGCAATATATCGGAGCGACGAGTGGAACAACTGGTCAACCCTGCTCTTTCAGGCTTGCCCCCATTTCTCGTACCAGAGAGCGGAATTCATTCCGGTTATATGATGGCGCAAGTTACCGCTGCGTCGTTGGTCAATGAAAACAAGGTCCTTGCCACCCCCGCTTCTATCGATTCGATTCCAGGAAGCGCAAGCCGCGAGGATCACGTTTCCATGGGAATGACCTCCGCTCGAAAACTGCGAGAAATCGTGACTAATACGCATTCGATCTTGGCAGTCGAAATTCTGTGCGCGGCCCAAGCTATCGACCTGCGTTCCCCGAAGAATTTAGGAGTAGGCACCAAGGCGGCTCACGCTGCTTTTCGCGCATCGGTGCCCCACCTTGCGGCAGACCGGTTGTTGGCCAACGATATGAAAGCAACCCTCGCCCTCAGTGAGAAACAAGTGATTCAACAAGCTGTGGAAAACGAAATTGGGAGCCTTGCCTAGGCTCGGGTTCCCCTCACTAGATTTTCTTCAGGCCAAGGGTCTTCTGAATACACATGTGCATTCCCGCCGCTTCGTCGGCAACTGCCTCAGCCAAGACCCGCCCGTCGGTGGAGACATCGTCGGAATTCTCAACTCCCTCCCCCTGGGCGATAGCAGCCTGTAAAACCGTAGAGTTGGTGATCTCTTTTTCGCTCTTTCCCTCGCCCATTCGAGCCAAAGCATGGATGCGTAACGCTACCAAGCGCTCCAATTCCTCCATTCGCTTTAGCAATTTTTCAAGAGTCATTCCCTTTCCTTGGGCCCACTGTCCATGTTGCCCTAGCAGATTTTCCATACTGCGTTCGAAATCCCCCATTAACCCCATACGCTTTCCGGCTGCCTCTAATTCAAGAGGGTCCGGAGTCTCTTTGCCGATGGGCGCCGGCAAAACCACGTTTTTCAGGTCGGCGGCGTTGCCACTGCCCCGCAGAGCCTGCTGAGCCCGCGTACTGAAATTGGTATCTCTCACCGAATTCACGTCAGCATTAAAATAAGCATTCTTAAAGGCAGCGGGCTTCTTCTGGGATTCTTGAAATTTTTTAAGAAGTTCCTCTCCGCCCACCCTACCAAGATCTCGTGCCCGCAATGCCTGATTCAATTGGGATTTCTTGGCCGCGTCGGCACTTTTCGCTTTACTGGCTTTCTTCCCATCTCCCCCTTCTTCTTCATCTGGAAGAACTAGCGGTGTTTGGGGTTTGTATAATAAATCTCTTCCCATAAATGCATCGTACACGGGGCCACCGCATACGCCAAGGCAAAATTACCCCTCCCTGTATTGAAACGCGGTACCGCTTTTCGTAAAGGTCGTTGTATGTACTTACAACGTGATGAAATACGAAAGGCCGCTGGTGAGTTGATTACCTGTGGCTTCTTAGGAACTCAATTAGATGCCGAATTGAAAGACCTCCTTAAGGAAACGCAGCCCGCCGGCATTATTTTTTTTAGCCGTAATTTCGAATCTCCACAGCACCTAGCTGAATTCGCCAAAGAGCTGAAACATCATCGCCCAGAAGATCCCTTTCTTCTCTCCATCGACCAAGAAGGTGGGCGTGTTGCACGCGCCAAAGAGCCGGCCACGATCTGGCCGCCAATGCAAATTCTCGGAGCGATAGACGACACCAAACTCACTTATCGGGTGGGGCAATCTCTCGCGGCGGAACTACGCGCCATGAACATCGATATCAACTTTGCCCCGGTTCTTGACGTTAATACAAACCCCGACAATCCGGTTATAGGAGACCGTTCTTTTGGCGAGACACCAGACCGAGTTTCACGACACGGTGCCGCTCTGGTCAAAGGACTGCAAGAATTCGGAGTCGGTGCATGCGGCAAACACTTTCCCGGCCATGGAGACACGGACCTTGATAGCCACCACAGTCTTCCCTTTATATCCCACGACCTAAAGCGGCTAAGGGAAATAGAATGGCCACCATTTAGAGCGGCGATAGAAGCAGGCGTAAGCTCCATCATGACTGCACACGTGGTTCTAGAGGCGATCGACGAAAAACACCCAGCAACCTTGTCTCCCAAAACACTCCGAGTACTACAAAAAGAGCTCGACTATCGCGGACTACTCATTAGTGATGATTTAGAGATGAAGGCGGTATCTGAACACTACTCCATGAAAGAAATGGTCCATCGAGGATTAGAGGCCGGTATTTCCCATTTTCTTTGCTGCAAAGATCCAGAGCCAGTCTTAGAGCTCTATCGCTGCATTATCCATGCAGTGGAGGACCAAGTAATAAGTCACCAAGCCCTTGTGGACAAGGCAACTCAAGTACGGTCGTGGAAGCGTCAATTTTACCGCGCACCGGTTGCCGAAACGGAATTTGCCAAAGTAGGCTGCGAAGAGCACCAGCGCTTGCGGCATGAGATTGAGGCTCGACGACAAAGCATCGCCAGCTAGTTCATGCCAGCTATGCTTCGAAGCGGGCCGCTTCGGCACGAAATGGCTCCAAAATCTCGTAAAGACTTCGTTCGGGCCGTTGCCCCAAAACTCTTTCTGCTCGACTTGTATCCAGCACTGCGTTGAATCTAATGTGGTCGAGTTCTGCGGCGGGAAAAGACGTAAGCCGATATCGCCAGGCCTTTTCAAGGTAGAATTTGAACGCAGGATACGGAACCGGCAAGAGTGGCTTTCCTATAATCTTCAGCAGTCGTCCCAACGGCACGGGTTCAGTGCTCGCGAGGTTGAGTACACCACGAACATCCGGCTTGAGACACGATTCCAGCATTTTCAGTAAGTCGTCTTCAGCAATCAACTGCACCATCGGGTCGAACCCCATTATCGTGGGAATAATCCGCAATCGAAAA
>CAXGXL010000077.1:0-9923 GCA_964013555.1 uncultured bacterium | reverse complement strand
GGCTGGTTTTGGATGCGGTGAGGAAGTAGATTCCGATCCTAATATGGTACTTGAACAAGAATTAGTATGTGATTTAGCAGTTTCTGAGCTGCCATATGCTTCGGAAGTGGTTTCTTTTGAGGCGGGGGTCAATGCTGGTTATGGCCAGTCTGATTTTCCTAATGTGGTATTGGGAGCTCCTGCCGCGGGGCCGAAAGAAGGGGGCTCTTTGGAGGTTCTCTCTTTGGGCATCGGCGGGGAAATTGTTCTTGGATTCGGCAGTCGAAAAGTGGTTGATAAAGAGGGGCCCGATTTTGTTATTTTTGAAAACCCGTTTGCGATTGGTGGAGATCCAACGAATCCATTTGCCGAGTTGGCACGGGTGTCGGTTAGTCAGGATGGCGAAAATTGGACCTCTTTCGAATGTAAGAGCGAGGAAAGTTACCCTTGGTATGGCTGTGCTGGGTGGCAAATTGTTGGGTCGTTCGAGCCCTGTGTGAGGCACTTAGTTTCGGAGGAAACTGGGGCGGACCTTTTCGACCTGGCCGATTTGGGGATTGAAGAGATTAGGTTTATTCGAATTTCCGATTTAGCGCAGTCTGGGAGTCCTCCTAGCGCCGGCTTTGATCTTGATGCAGTCGGAGCCTTTCACTTAGCGGATGATTTCTAGCGAACTAGTCTTATCATCAGTGTGGATGGCTCCTGTCCTGGCGATGGTGCAGCGTCTACATTCATCTACGTTTCACGACAGTAGCCCACAAAACTCATTGCGCACTCACTCTTTTCATGTAGCGAATCCATAGCCTGCTTTGATAAACTTAATCTTGCGAGGGGTGTGTCTCAATTTCAATTTTACGCGATGGGGAAAGTCAAATGCAGGATAGTGACAACGACAAAGAAGAGAGATGGACCTCGGGTGCGGTAACTGCTCTTGCATTCGCTCTTGCTTTAGGGGGATTCGGTTTATTGGGAAGTGGTACCATAACTGGGCAAGCTAGTGGTGGGGGGCAACAAGGATGCGGCGGGAGCTACGATGAAGATGCCGGGCAATTGGTGGAGGGTGGAGAGTCCAGTAGCGATATTCAGGCGGACGAGTCTCGCTCCGGAATTGAGGCGTTTTACATTAAGCCAAATCTTGAAGATGGTTGGAGCCAGTCGGATTTTGAGACGAGGGTTTCGGTGGCACCTTCGGGGACACTCGTTCTAGTAAGCTTTGAAGACACTAGTGCCCAAAAAAGAGACAATAGCCACTTGAAACTCGTGGAAGCCCACCCGGATAAAGGTGGAAAAGAGTGGGTAGAAATTGCTACGCTTCGGCTAGATGAGCTCAGAAAGAGCGTCGACTTTGATGCCGAGATACTGGCTCTTGAGGACAACACCGTCTATTCGTCTTTTATTGTAGGGGAGCAGATTCTAAAGTACTTCAAGGCCGAAGAACGTTGGCAGGTTTTGAGCGCAAAGGAAATGCGTTCTTATTTGGGGAGTGTGAAACAGAGCCCGTCTACCCGTTTGTATCAAGAGCTAAAGGGACTTCGACCTATCTCAGTTGATAGTTCAACCATTGAGCGTGCGGTTAGTCCGGTGCTTGGGGACGATACGCCAGTTAATGTTGCCAACTACAGTTACGCTGCCACTAAGGTAGTAGCGGTTTCTTTGGATGTTGGGGCAGCAATGATTGTGCCCGATTGTGGGCTTGGGAATGAGTTGGTCTATGGCACTCAAGGGTGGGCGTGTCAGACGTGTGCACCAGACTCTATGGGTAAACCCGATTGTACGGTCAAGGAAGAGTGGACCTTAGAAGACGAGTATGGCATTCCAAAACCCAGCGATGTGTTCTTGCACCTGGAGTCCCTGGACTTGGATGTTCCAAGTATACGAGAAAGAGAACCTGCCTTTGGGGAGCATGAATTTATCAATCCTTACTGACGGATTCATTGTGTCCTATTTTAAGACGGGTTCTCAGCGCTCCTGCTGAACAATTCTATCAGCCTTCGGGTAAGATGCAATTGCCGTCCTCTGAAAGTACGTAACCTTCGGCGCAGCTTTCACAGTTTTCGCCGGCCCACCCGGTAGTGCATGAACATATTTTCACAAAGCCATTGCCGTTGTCTGTCAACTGAAATTCACGGCTACATTCGCCATGGCCAGAGCACGGATTATCCAAAAGGCATGGGTCTTCAAAACATAGGCTCGTATCTGCAATGGGGACTATGGATTCAGTTGGCGAGCACTGACAATCCGTTATACTTGAGTAATTTTCGGGATTGGTGCATTCACAAATGGGAGTATCTTGCGCAGAGGTGCTACAAGTGCCTCTTTGGTTGCAGGTTTCGTTTAGACAAGGATCTACTATACAAATAGAATTGTCGATTTGTGATTGTACATAACCTGCATTGCAGGTAGCGCACGCCTCTCCGGTATAGCCGTCGGCACAGCTGCACGCAGCCATGCCGTCTTCTCTTGTTTGGCACTCGCCGTGACTACCGCAATCAACTCCGGCGCATGGGTCAACGACCGTATCCGTACAAACTTTGCGGGAGCGAACGCAAGCACTCCCGTCCGAAAACTCTTGGCAAATATAGTTCTCAGCCCCGTTGCAGTCGTCATCGGTTGTGCACTGAACGTTTTCATTGTCTGAATTTTTCTGGAATATAGCGTCTAGCATCGAAGCGGGCGCCGCGCAGGTTAGTTCATCTGGGCAAGTGAATTGTTCAGCGCCATCGAGTGATTCACAATATGCTACGCAAATCGATGCGAGAGAGCCGCAACTTTTTTCGTTACTCCAGTTGATGCATTCAGCGCCACGCATAGCGCAATCAATATTCATAGTGCACTCGTGTGGCTCTCCGTTGTCGGTTTGGAGGCTATAGCCCCAGTCAACCTGCTCGCATTCGACTTGTGCTGTGATTCCTTCGAGTTCTGTATAGCCACCACAGTATTGATTTGCTTCCCGGCGATTGCAGAAGTTCTCTGGTTCGAGACCGCCTCCGAGCCCCAGGCTGTCTTCCGTTAAGTCCATTTGAAGTGGAATTCGCTTTCCACAGCGTCCAGCGTAGCGGGCACAAACTTCCTTCGGAATGTCATCGCTCTTTACTGAGAAGCACCGGTACTTATTTGCTTCGTCGCACACAGAGTGGTTTTGGCTTTGACATTCGATGTAGTTTCCATCGTTTTTCTCAAATTCCAAGCCATCGATGTACCCACTTTGGTCTGCGAGGCACCACTCGTCTTCAGCGCACCCGGCTTCGACCCCTTGTTGATCAACCCTGGCACCGTCGCATACCGCCAGGCAAGCATTTCCTAGCCCATGGCCGTTTGGAAGGCATTCGGCACCGGTCTGTGAGCAAGCTCCTTGTTGTGCTTCTGCTCCCGCCAAGCACGCTTCATTGGTTGCGGCCGGGGTCCAACAGACACCGGGGCTGTCAAAAACAAAGTTCTTGGTGTCGCAATAGTCTCCGTCAATACAGATTGTAGGGTCTGCGCTGCAGTCTTGGAGGCACCATTGAATCGTACTTCCTTTGACTGGAGTGCAGGTGTATCCCTCGGGGCAGACTAGCGCGCTCGAGTCGCATTCTTCTTTGGGGCCTACAACCGTTGATTGGGGGGCTTGCTCAGCAATACACGTGCTGAAGTCAATCTCGCACGCTTCAGTGGCTGGATTGAATGTGCAGGATAGGTTGCCCCCAGAGTACGCGGTGCTGTCTTCTAGGACACAAAGCTTGTCGGGATTGTCAATGAGTAGGTTGTTGCAGTCCAAACTACATTGAGGGGTTGGCTTTTCCGGCTCACTACAACCGTAGTGAGTGGCTAATGAGATAGTGATTAGAAGGTATAGCGCGTTTTTCATTGTTGTTCCCCTGAACCAAACTCAAGTTAACCCCCGAGGTTTGGATTTTTGTGGCTACCTAAGCCCATTTGTTTGGCAGCTCAACCTTTTTTACGTAATTGATGTTGGCTACCTGATTATTCAGGAGTTAACGATTCGTTGAGGCTTGTTGAGAAGTTAGCAACCAATAGTGGGGCGTTTCTAGTAGAGTACAGCTCGTAATGGTTAACTCAAAGGCTGAAAAGAGAAGCTCCCGAAGAGATTTCTCTAAATCCGGATCGAAGGGGCTCAATTCTAGTTGGATAGTTTTGGCATGTCGGTTGGCGTAGAGTCGCAGACGATGGCAAGTGGTGTCGCATGCGATATAGGTCCAATCTTGGTGGAGGTATCGGTTTGTTTGGAATTTGAGTTTGTGGATACCAAAAAAGGTGTTGAGCAATGTGTCGAGAAACAAGGGTTGGGCGAAGCGAGGGTTTTTTGAATATTCAAACGAGCCGATGTAGCCTTTAGAGTTACCCGGAGCTTTCACATCGTTGTAAGGAGGCGACACGATGACGTCGTCTGCCAAGGGATTGTGTGGGTGCGCTTGTTTTTGAAGAACAAGAAAGTCGGCATTGAAAGCGATTGTTCCTGAATAAGGATGGCAGTAGGTTACGGCCTGAGGGTGCCATTGAAGGGCCTCCATGGAATTTCGATTGAGCCATTCCAGCATGATTGGGGCCAAATCGGATGTTATTGGCATAAATATTGGAATTTTAGTGGGGGCCGAACACAGGAGGTGAGTCAGAAGTGGCCCAAGGGTGGTTGGAGTTGGAAGGGTTTCGATAACCAGTGCATTTGCGGTTGCAAGGTTTTCTGCAGAGGCTTTTGTGTCCACTAAGTGGACAGTATGCCCGAAGAATTGCAGTGGCATGACACATTGCGCATCGTAAGAGAATAGAGTGGATGGTTTCTCGTTTAGGTATTGATGAACGGTCTGCGCCCGTTGGAGGGTGTTGGCCGGATTTGCTTTACGGCTAAAGCGACTTAGACTGAAACACTTTTCGGTGGCGTATTGCCTGAGGATCTGATCGTAGAGGGTGGAGTGATTGCTTAATGGCTGCGACTCAATCTTTCGCAGGGCGTTTAGAACGATGGAATCGACGGCTGGTTTCCCTTTTTCAATGAGACCGAGTTCCATCAGTGGCTTAAGGGCCGGATGGTTGTGGCGCTCGAGGTTTCCAGTGGCGAGTGATTTTAGGAATGGGATTTGCCTGAAGTCCGCGACTATCGTTCGTTTGGTTTTGATATCGAAGATTCGAAAAAGTGGTGGTTCGTCTATTAGTAAGACTCCGTCGGCGAGTTTGTAGGGAGTTGTCATTGTTTACCAAATATTGAGGATAAGGTGCCATCGGGGTGTAGAGCCCCCATTGCGAACCGAATGGTAGGAGGTGTTGTCGATCTCCCAAATTTCTCCTTCCCTCATATGGATTTCTTTCGCGAGAATCTGGGCATCCATTTTGTTTGGTAAGTCCTCTTCAATAAAGAAACCTCCTATCCGGTAAACAACCTTGGAATTCGTTTGTATGGGAATGTGAATTCGGGACGGCACCTCTAGAAACTCGCCTTGGTCAAAGTGCGGGTAAATATTTTGGTTTGCCGGGAGGTTGGCGAGGAAAATTGCAGAAAATCGTTCTTTGCCTGTTAGCTGCTCTACTTTTTGGAGAATGGGCTGGAGCATTGGGGCAAATAGCGGCATGTACTCCCAGTCGACGATATCGTTAAAGTCGAAATTGTAATTGCGTGAATGCCTAAGAATGATGCGGTTACTTTTAATCAACGCTGAAAAGGGGCACTCGAAATGCCAAATCTCGGGTCCTTGCTGCTCTACGAATGCTCTCAATGGCGCAATGTCCACACTTCCTAAGAGTCTGGCTTCTTGTGGGATTCGCATAACTCGGCTCCTACCACGGAAGGATCGTGTGGACAAATCGAGTGACCGGAAGCATTTAAGTGCTTTATTTTATTGGTTTTTTTCTCGTGTTAGATGCGCAAACCTCGTGGGCAGCTTGGTTTTGGCTGCTAGTAAATATCTCCTTTGAGTGGCGGATGACCCCAAAAAAAGTTTGACATTTCGCGTCAAGAACTGATCTGTGCACCTGGTATTTTATGAATTGATTGGGGCGGGTTGCAAGTAGCAATGCGTACTGTCAAGCAGCAGCAGGAGGTATGGGATGACCACTCAACAACACTATAAGAGTAATTTGCGCGATGTTTCGTTTAACCTCTTTGAGTTTTGGAAAGTTCAAGAAAACGTTTTGGGCAAGGGACCTTTTGCCGGCATGGATGAAGATACTGCGCAGGATGTTTTGAGCGCCTACCGTTCTTTTTGTGCACAAGAGATGGCTTCTTCCTTTGTGGAGGGAGATAGAACGCCACTTGAACTCAGCGAAGATGGGGAGGTTAGGTTACCGAAGGGTATTCTAGAGTCCCTGAGGAAATACTATGATGCGCAGTGGAACTTGATAGAGCAACCACAGTCATTGGGGGGCTACGGTGCTCCGAAGGCAATTCAGTGGGCGTGTTTTGAGTTTCTGGCGGGGGCAAATCCTGCCATTGCTTTTTACCTGCTAGGTAATTTCATAGGAAAGTTGCTCCATGAGATTGGTACAGAGTCACAAAAGGTCAGATACGTTGACGGGCTTGTGAACAGGCAGTGGGGCGCGACGATGGTTTTAACGGAGCCCGGAGCTGGAAGCGACGTTGGAGCAGGGCGTACGAAAGCCAGACACCTTGAGGGGGATGTGTGGGAAATTAATGGAGTTAAGAGGTTTATCACGAATGGTGACTTCGATGGCACCGAGAACATAGTGCACATGGTTTTGGCCAGGCCTGAGGGAGCCGAGGTTGGAACCAAGGGGCTTTCACTCTTTATTGTACCCAAATATTGGGTCAATGAGGATGGTAGTCTTGGGGAGCGAAATGGCGCTTATGCGTCGAATATCGAAGATAAAATGGGTTTAAAAGCATCCGCTACTTGCGAAATGACGTTTGGGGAGCGCAAGCAATGTCGGGGGTTGCTAGTGGGCGAAGTTCACGACGGTATTCGGCAAATGTTCAATGTCATCGAATACGCGCGAATGGCAGTGGGTATTAAGTCAGCTTCTACCCTCTCTACCGCTTATTTGAATGCCTTAGAATTTACAAAGGAGCGTATTCAAGGGCCCGATCTTCTCAGGGCTGCCGACAAAACTTCACCGAGGGTGCCAATAATCAAGCATCCCGATGTGCGTAGATTGTTGATGAAGCAAAAGTCTTATGCGGAGGGAATGCGCGCTCTTTATTTTTTCGCTGCAGTTACTCAGGATGATATTACATTGGCGCAGGCCCAAGGTCGAGATGATGATGCAAAGCAATTGGAGCAGGTAAATGATCTGCTCTTACCTTTGGTAAAGGGCTTCTCGTCTGAACGTGGATACGAGGTGCTGGCTGACTCGCTGCAGTGTTTTGGTGGGTCTGGTTATTGCAGAGATTACCCACACGAACAGTATATTCGAGACCAGAAGATCGACTCTCTCTATGAAGGAACTACCGCTATTCAGGGATTGGACTTGGTGTTTCGGAAAATCATGCGTGATCAGGGAAGGACCGTGACGAGTCTTTTGGGGCAAATCCGCAAGAGTATTAGTGATGAAATTGGCGGTGATGCTTTGCAACAAGAGCGTGCTGCTCTAGAGAAGGCGCTCCACAACTTTGGGGGAATTCTCGAAATAATGGTCGGGAAGGCTGGGGAGTCTCTCTACCACCTTGGGTTGCATTCGACTCGGATCCTCTTTTCGTTGAGTGAATTAGTTATTGGTTGGCTCTTGGTCCAGCATGCGGCGTTGGCGGCGCTGCAGCTAGAGACTGCAACCGGAAACGAACGCGCATTCTATGAAGGAAAAATAGCTTCGGCTCGGTATTTTTGCTCTGAGGAGTTGCCTCGAATAGGAATGGCGCGCAAGATTGTCAAAGACGGTAGTCTTTATTTGATGGAGCTGTCTGAGGAGGCATTTTAGGTGGTGTGGCTTCCTGCTCCTTAAGGATAGGGAGCACCTTTTTGATAAGATGGTTCGGAATAGGGAAGCTGAGCACGTAGTGACTTAGCTTCCATGAACCATTTTCTTTGATTAAGGCGCCACTGCCACGGATATTTCCAAGAGTTTCATTGGTGAGGGATTCATCGAACCAAGCGACTTGGCCGTTAGGGGCTACCGCTACATGACGTGCATGGGGAATGGAGGTCCACCCTTGTCCCTTAGAGAAAAAACGATTTGCATATACCTTGAGTTGTTGGAGATTCCAGCGCTCGGTTTGGGCTGTGCCAATAAAGACTGCTGAAGAATGAAATACTTTGAAATACGAGTCGCCATCGGCTTTTGAGGCTGCCTCGTGAAGCTGGTCCAACACCGCCTCCACGGCGGGTAAATCAGCGTCGAGGTCAATGGGTTGCTGCGTTCCAATGGTTGCGCAGCGAATCAAGGAGAGCAGAAGGAGCAGCGAGTATGATTTCATTTTCCTCATCCCTCATAGCAAGTCGGGTAGTTGTCAAGATCTAGATTATTCTACCTTCTTGAAGGAGGTTTGCGCGAATTTTTGAATTCGATTCTTATTGGGCTAGATGTTTTTGGGGAGTGAGGGGATTCTTTGGCTTTCACTTTCTGAATAATCATCCGGTGCTTTAATACTAGTTAGTGCTACCTCAACTGCATGCGAATATTGGTCTGCTTCTTTTTTGCTGGATATAGTAAATATATAGATTAAGGATGTCGCTTTAATAGTTTTTCCTTGGCTCCTTTTCGTTGACGATGCAGTTCGGTGTGCTGACTTGCGAGGCGAGGAAGTTAGAGACTTTTCAATCCTGGTGTTTGAACAATCAAATAAGTGGCTAGGTCTCGAAGTGCATGTTCGATTGGGGCGTAGTTGTCTAGGGGAGGGATATGCATAAAGGCAACTGATTGAAGATAGGAGGTGGTTTGAAGGAAGTGGCACCCCAGAAAAAAACTCTGATTACAAACAAAGGTGCCTGCGTGAAAACTAGCTCTTGTTTCGACTTGGAGTTGCGAGAATGGAGCTAGTGCGTCATTGATATCGATAGCTGATTGGTACGCTAGTGGTGCGTCCTCAACAATACGCCGATTGCACGGCCGATCTGAGCTATTATCGCCTTGGAGCGAGTGCTCTACGTTGATGGCGACGACCTCAAAGTCCAAGGTAGCTCGATGAGGGGCATAGCCTAATCCAAGCCAAACCTTCGGTTTGATGGTCTCAAAGAGTTGGACTAATTCGTTTTTAGCGTGTTTAAAGCTCACTGGTAAGATAGCAGACACGAACGAATCGCTATTACTGGCTGTATTGGTGGCTATGCGGCTAGTTGGGTTAACGGTGACGTGTAGGCCTTCTGACGTGGTGTATGGCTCAAAGCCGGTAACTAGAATCATAATGGAGAATAAGTTAGATAGGAGCCTGTTAAAAGCCAATCCATTCGACCATTTTTCAGAATAGTAAACTGAACTCCTACGGTTTGTGCATTTCGTAGCGCAGTGAAAATAAAGGCAGCTTTATTCACATAAGTCGCCGGTGTCCGAAACGCAGAGAGATTCTTGGTTGCAGGCCTTTATTTCCATTGTTTCGATGCAATCAGGGTCGTTTGGTGGGCAGATGGTGCATGCGTCCCCACAGCTTTTTCCTGCACAAGGGTCGTATTCGGTTTGTGATTCTTCGCATAAGTCTCCGGTGTCTGAGACGCATACCGCCTCTGGATTGCAGGCTTTTACCTCCTCGGTTTCAACGCAGTCCAGATCGTTTGGCGGACAAATAGTGCAACTCTCGCCGCAGCTCTTTCCCGCGCAGGGGTCGTAATTAGTTTGTGCGTCACCACATAAATCCCCTGTATCTGAAACGCAGATAGCTTCTTGGTTACAGGCTTTTATTTCGGTTGTTTCTACACAGTCAGGGTCGTCTGGCGGACAAATAGTGCAACTCTCGCCGCAGCTCTTTCCCGCACAGGGGTCGTAATTAGTCTGTGCGTCACCACATAAATCGCCTGTATCTGAAACGCAGATAGCTTCTTGGTTACAGGCTTTTATTTCGGTTGTTT
>CAXGXL010000076.1:0-9988 GCA_964013555.1 uncultured bacterium | reverse complement strand
AGCAACGACAATGAGAACCCGTCAGATGCGGGGACAGGCAGCGGAAACTCATCTGGCGAAGAGGAACAAGGCGAGGGAGATGATCCCGCGGGGGACGACTCAGGTAATCTTGGAGATGGAGGGAGCGAAGCAGAATCTGAATCTGAATCATCTCAGGGAGAATCAAACGGCCCTGCCGATTCAAGCATGAGTTTGGCCAATTCTTGCACGTTTGGTGATAATGCAAGCTGTCCGAATGGGCAAATGTGTGCATCCATCTTTGCGGCACCGGGCGGTACGGATATCGATACTGCTGACTCCGCTTGCTATGCAACTTGTTCGAGCGCTGGTGCGGTTTGCACTACCGCGACGGGATTAGCGGGGTCTTGTAATGTCTTTAGTAGTGGGTTTTTGTGTGTGGCCGAAGGCGCGACGCTTGGCCCATGTGGTAACCGTATGAATTCAGCTTGTGGTAGTGACGCTCCAATCTGCCTGACGGAAGCGGGTTCTTCAGTTGGTGTTTGTGCGAGGATTTGCGATCCTGATAATATTTCCACATGTCGCGCATTGACGGGAGCCGGCTGTGGCTGCTTGGAGCAGCAGGCATGCTCTGTGTCCCCAATGGGAATCAGTGCTCCCGGCGGCGTAGTCGATGGGGTTTGCTCTTCTCCCTCCTCTATTGGCGATGCATGTGGCTTGGATGCGGAAACCTATCTGACACAAGTGTGCACGTCGGGACAGAGTTGCGTGACCACTATGACAGGAGCCAATATGGGAAGTTGCCAAGAGCCATAGAAATAGGCCGGCACCCCTTTTTCATTTGCTCATTCTGGGCTAGCTTACCGCGCAGAAAGGAGCTACGGAATGATGCTAATTGCCATCGCAATGGTTCTTACAGGGATGCCGTGCGAAGTCATTGAAATAGATGCGTCGGTGGCGCCTTCTTTGCGGAGAATTTCCGGCACCCTCGAGTGTATTAGGCCGACCGCACCACTCTCGCAAATCGAAGTTTGGAATTACCCTGCCCACCTCGGTGCGGGAACGCATTTGCCTGATAACGAGGTTTCTTGGACCTATCCAAAGGGGTTTAGTCTAGCCCAGATGACGATTCGTCAGGGGGAGGAAGGGCCAGAGTCTTCGAACAAACGATTTCGGTTACAAGCGGGAACTGATGGCGATGAATCAGTTGTGCTGCATTTTACAACAGATATCCCCCTTAGGAATGGAGCATTTGCTCATAAGGATGGAACTTTATTTCTGGGTGGTGGGTGGTTTCCCCGCCTGATTGCCACGGGGCTGGGCAGTGAGCCTCTTATCTATTACGATATTTCGTTTCCGAAGCCCCTGCTGGGTTTTGTAGGCAATAAGCGAATACGTAACCAGCGACGGGTAGAAGGTCGCTTTCGCGGAATGGATCTTCCTATTGTTTTGACGCATTCGTTAGAGACCCACCTAGGACCTAAGTCCGTGATTCTTGTCGCTTCAAAGAAGCATAGAAGAAAAGCCGAAATCCCCTTTCATCTCAAGGAGGTCTTTTCTTACCGCGACCAACTAGCAATCGAGGCGCTTCAAGAGACTTTATTAGAAGGACGCGCCTTTGCCGAAGGCTTAGGCATTCGGACTCCTCCCCTCTTAGTTGCCCACGCTCCTTTGCGCCAGAACTTAGTTGAGTCCAATGAAGTCGGTTTTTTTGTGTCAGATCGAGCTTTTCACCTTTGGGATTATGAACCATTGCGAAAATTTCATCGTTTGCAAGTCTGGCATTCCCAACTTCTTTTTTACGTTAGGGCCACGTTTAGTGGGGTAGCTTCTGATCCCAGGCGAGAGCAGAATGCGGAATTCTTGACTGCAGCGCTTATGGATAAGTTGCTTTTTGAACGTTATGGTCAAGCGGAATATGCAGCAGAGCTTTTAGAACCGTTTGCTGTTATCCCCCAGATTGAGTCTCTGGTTTACGCCCCGCAAGTGCCCTTTCGAACGACCTATTACAAAGCGATTTATGATGAGACTAGATCGCAGAGCTCTCCATTTACTTTTCATTCTTCCGCTAACCCCGGTTCATTACTCTACGAGAAGCTTGTCGATGATATAGGGCGGCCAGCAGCTCAAGAGTTACTTCAGCGTTTTTTATCGCAACAACTTCCATGGTCGTTGTTTTTGTCTGAAGAGCTCGAGCAATCGTCGCTTCGATTTCTCGAGTTTTGGCGAGAGGGGTACCCGCGGCTTGATTACAGCGTGTCGTTGATTGGGACAGATTCTGACAATACAACCTCGATTCGCGTTGCGGAGAGCGGGCCAGACAAAGGGAAAGTCAAGGAACCTATTCGAGTGACGCTCGAAGATCGGAATGGGGAAGCTCGGAGCCAGGTCCGCCGAGGCCCTGGAGTCCTTACTTTTTCGGGGGTCGAGCGCCCGCAAGAAATTCAGCTGGACCCAGAAAAGAGATTGGTGGAACTCTACAGCGAGCCTGGCATGGACCCTCGCTTTAATAATCGCGTCGAACCCGAATGGAATTTTCTGCTCCATAATATTTCTGGTTTATTTTCTCTCACAGATGCAGGGTTATCCGCTGGAGTTGATTTTTCATTGCGGCGAAACTACGATCTGAAGTGGAAATACAATTTTGCGGGTTTTTACCTACCTTCGGCTTTAGGGGTTAGCGTTTCAGGTACCTATTCGTTTGGCGAAAAGTTGACTCCATTGAGACTCGCTAAGCAACTAAGGCTGGGGCTAACTCTAAGTCACTTACGCCGAGAAGCGCAGGACGGTGATCAGGGGTTTCAGCTGAGCGCCGGTGTTTTTTATCGCTACGATACTAGAATGAATGTGTTTTCATCATTTCGGGGGGAAGGACTGGCGGCGAGGGTTGTAGCTGCGGCAACTCAAACCAAAGGCGGTCTCAATTATAGTTCTGCTCAATTTGGTCTCTCCGGTGTTTATTTGTGGCAATTGGGAGCCGGTCAAGCTTTGGCCGGGCGTCTTCGATTAGACGCTACGTTGGGAACTAGCCCAGCTCAAAATGGTTTTCAGCTGGGTGGGATAGCCACAGGCGGCCGAGGTTTTGAGATGAACCAATTGCGTGGTAGGCGTCGAGTTGTTGCTACAGTCGAACACCGTCATTCCTTGGTTTCCGGTATGCGGACCGATTTTGCTGGTTTTTTTACGATGACGGGCATCGAAGGTGCTTTTTTTGCCGATGGTATTTATCTGGATCAGGAAAATGCTTGGCAGCTTCCATCGGCGCCCGTGGGTTGCGGCCATCAAGTGTTTGCCGATGCCGGTTATGGCCTTAGGTTCTTGGTCGATTTGGGGAATGTGGCACCAGCAGCGCTAAATATTGATGTGGGAACTCCGCTTACGCGCTGTGGGCAAGTGCGGAATGCGTCTCCGGTAACAATCTACATTTCTTTTGTACAGTCGCTGCTTTCGTTCTGAATCAAAGCAGATTTGCGGAACAAGTGGAGTTGAGGCAAGGTGGCATCGTGAGAACTTCCTACAAGCTTTTTAATTGTCGCAACGCCCTGGGAGTGAAGCGAGGTATTCGAAGGACTGCCTTTGCGAATATTGCCAATGACCGGTTTCAATTGGAGCTGACGCGACACCCCGCGCTTGAACTCCTATCGGAGCCGGGCAATGGTTTTTACAGGGTGCTCACTCTTCCTTCTGGTACTTTCTCCACAAGAAATATAGCAAATATAGATGTTGCGCCCTTGGGAGAGCGAGTTGAGCCGCCGACACTTGAGGAGTTGAAGAATCCTGATGGCGCAGCCGCTTTGCTTTTGCACCGGTCTTTGCCTTGGGAGTTGCTGGAAGAGCCAGCCGCTGCGCCCCACTCGCTTTCGAGTCGTTTGCCCAGAGTAAGCGTTCGATTCGAGTCGAGGGAAAATTGCGAACCTTACGCCCAAAGCGACCGGCGTCTTGCAGAGTTGTGCAATGGAAGCAGGAGTCTGGATGATATTCTAAGGACTTGCCGGGAGCTTGAAGAAGGGTTTTGCCCACAGGTGCCGGCTTTGGCTGATGAGGACCTTCTTTTTGACCTTCTGCGTTCGGCAGGTTCCCCCTCCCCTTTGGCGCTTGGGGCTGAACAGCTCCTGCAGGCTTTTCTGCCTAGCTTGCGTTACTTGCTTCGCTTTTGGTTTCCGCCGCAATATATTTCGAGAGCCATAGAATCTTTTGTTTTGTGGTTTCGAGTCGTTCATGAGCTAGAGCCAGGACGCTTGTTTGGAAATGACCTTTTTGCTCTACTCCATTTCTCGGTGCCGGTTCTGTATGTTCTTGTTGGCGCAGACAAAATTCTTGATAAGTTGGAGGTCGAACCATCGCAGAAGTTCAAATATTGGTCGGCTATAGAGAGCCTGCAATTGGGGCAGGCCATAGGCCCGGAGGCATTGAAAGCTTTTCGAGAGATTCGGGCAGAAGGTGTGATGGCCGTGCGTGAGCTGGGTATGGCGTTGATGCACTCACGCCCGATACTGGTTGACTAGAAAAAGTTGCCTATCGTGAATTCAAACATGCTGTCTTCGGGGGAGCGGTGATGTTTGGTTAGAGGCATGCCCCATTCGAAGCGGAGTGGTCCAATTGGGCTAAACCAGCGAACCCCTAAACCTACCGACCAATAAAGACCCAGCGGCGGCGGAGCTTTTTTGCCGCCGAGATAAGTAGCATATTCGTCAGCTTCTATTTCCGTGTCGTAGAGGAAGAAATTCTCTGCATCATCGTATGCGTTCCCGGCGTCGGCAAAAAGAACCCCTTTGATGCCTGCAGCCTCAAGTATCGGGAATTCAATTTCTAGGTTAAAGAGCGCTTGTTTATTTCCACCAATGTTGAATTCACGACTTGCGGAAGCCGGATCGTTATCGCTAGTGACGGCTTTGGTCGGACCCAAGGAACGAGGTTCAAACCCCCGAATCGTATAGATACCGCCGGGAAAGAATCGCTCACTAACCGGGACGCCATGAACGCCTCCTCCAAAAATATAACCGAGGCTTGCATTGAGTTTTAGCACGAACTTCCAGACTACAGGGTGATAGAACCGCATTGCTAGATTGAGTCGCTTAAAGGACATAGACTCGTCAGCGCCGATTGCCGGGGAGGATACCTCTGCATCGAAGACGTGGTACATTCCTTTCGTCGGAAAAAGTCGGTTGTCGCGCGTATCGTAAGAAATACTGCCTTTGACGGCAGAGCTTATTCCCGCTCGCGTTAGATTATCAAGTGCTGGACCATCGATAGCTTGGTTTGTCTCTATTTCGACGTCTTCGAGGGTGTAGCCCAGTGATACTCGTAAGGCGTGGGTAATGGGGTAGCCGATTGTTGGGGAGACTCCTCGAGCGTTGCGCATGAAATCTTGGTAATAGTGTTGCGTGAGGTAAGCATTCATTCCGAGCGCCCACATGCTATCAAGGAAGTAGGGTTCCCAGAATTGAAGGGTGGCGAGTTTTCTCCCGAAGTCACCAAAGGATAGCTGGGCTGAGAAAGATAGAGATTGTCCGTTTCCAAGAAAATTCTGTTGGGAGACTTGTGCGGTGGCGATAAAGCTCTCAATGCTAGAAAATCCAGCTCCAAGTTGAAAGGTGCCGGTAGACTTTTCCTTAACCACAATGGTCAGGTTCATCTCGTTACTCTCGGTGCCCGTTTCTCGCCGAATTTCGACCTTTTCAAAATAGCCAAGCTGCGTAATTCTCGCTTCGGAGGCCTTGATGCCTATTTCTTTGTAGAGCTCTCCTTCGTAGACTCGCATCTCCCTACGGATAACTTTATCTCTTGTTTTTGTGTTTCCTACGACCTCGATTCTGCCAATATAAACCAAGTCACCTCGCTGTACCCCAAACTCAAGGTCAACGGTTTTCGTCTCAGGGTTTGGGCGCGAATTAGGGATGATATTTGCGTATGCATAGCCTTGATTTCGATAAGCATCCGTCAGGGATTGAATATCTGCCACGAGTTTGGTGCGATTGAACAATTCTCCCTTGTTGACTCTTATTCTTTTTCGGAGAGTTTCCTCGCTAACAAGCAGCTCGCCATTTTCGCCTTTAAGTTCCACGTCGCCGCTAAAGGATATTTCCCCTATGTTGTAACGCTCCCCTTCTTCAATCGGGACCGATAGGTAAATAAACCGGCGATCTGGCGAAATTGTAGCGGTGGGCTCTCCTACCTTGATAGTGACAAACCCGTGGTCGTGGTAATAGGCTTGAATACGCATTAGGTCGGTTGCGAAAAATTCTTCCTTGTAGGTGCCGCTGGAGGTGATGAAGGAGAGTTCGTTGCCTTCTCGGGTTTGTATGACGGATTTAATGTCACTGTCTTTTATTGACTTGTTACCCAGGAATGAAATTTGCTTGACGACGACTTTAGGGTTCTCATTAATCTTAAAGGTTACGTCTACAGATTGCTCTTCCTGCCCCACTGGGGAGATAGAGTAGCTGATATCTGCCAGGTAATGGCCTTTTTCGACGTAGAGGTCTCGGATTTTGGTGACGTTTCGCTGAAGAAGCTCTTCGTTTAGTATTGTGTACGGTTTTACATTTACTACTTCGTCGATATCGTCTTTGGATAGGGCGTCGTTGCCTTCGTAGCTTACGTTGCGAAGCGATGGCTTCTCTGAAAGAGCAACGATTAAGATAAGCTCTCCATTTCTCTCTTCTTGGAGGATCGCAACGTCTTTAAAGAAGCCTGTATTCCAAAGTGCCTTTAGGTCGTCGGTCACGATGCCTTCCGCTAAAGAATCGCCAACTTTCGATTTTAGGATTCCCTCTACAGCGCTCTTGTCAACGCGCCGTAGCCCTTCGAATTCAATAGCATCTATTGTTGGCTGGGCATTGGCGTGAGCCGGTACTGCGCTGGTGAGAATGAAGCTACTGCAACAAAGCCAAAGGACCTGCGCAAAGGATCGTTTGATTTGTTTTACCGGCTTGAACATTGTCTTACCTATCCATAACCCTCGCATCAATTTTGTTCCTTTACACAACCGGCATCCAAAACCAGACGCCGGGGCATTTTTTCCGCAAGGTTTCGGTTGTGGGTTACTACCACAACAGTAATTCCACGGGTTTCATTTAGGCTTCGTAGCAACTCGTGGATTTCATCTCCCGTTTTCGCATCCAGATTCCCGGTCACTTCATCCGCTAAGAGGAGTGGGGGTTCCAAAACGAGCGCCCGGGCAAGAGCAATACGTTGCTGTTCTCCGCCGGAAAGCTCACCGGGCTTATGCCCCAAACGATGGGTTAAGCCAACCTCCTCTATCGCTTTGTTGGCCATCTCGGTGGCTTGAGCCTTGCCGATTCTCCGAATCAGAGCGGGCATCATTACGTTTTCCTGAGCACTGAATTCAGGTAGGAGGTGGTGGAATTGAAAAACGAAGCCAAGCTCTTTATTTCGGAAGTCAGCCAGCTCCGAGGAGCTGAGTTTGCCCAGAGGGTTTTCGTGATAGAAGATCTCCCCAGAGTCGGGTTGGTCGAGGGTTCCCAAGAGATGCAAAAGCGTGCTTTTGCCGGCGCCTGATTTTCCCGTTATAGAGATCATATCCCCTCTTTTGACAGAGAAAGAAGCTTTGTTGAGCACCGAAATGGTTTCGATGCCCTTTTGGTAGCTTTTGGATACGTTGTGCACCCGAATTTGTTCCGAATTAGCCTTCACGAAGTCCCTCTACTGGTTTTAATTGACTTCCTCTGAGAGCGGGAAAAACCGCAAAATCCCACACAATCAGAAGGGCTGCGAGTACTACTACAATTACGTCCGTGGCTTCTAGGTGAACCGGTAGCGCATCGATATAGTAGACGTCGTCGGGGATCCATACCCCGAATCGCTTGAGCGCGATGGCGGTAGCAGCGCCCCCTGCCCCGCCAATGAGAGCGCCGAAGCCGCCTATTAGAAGACCCTGGACCAAAAAGAGCTTCATTATCCCTATGGAACGAGCCCCCATGGTCATTAGAATGGCGATTTCCTTTTGTTTTTCGATGATTGACATCGTCAGGGTGTTCACGATTGAAAAACTAGCTACAAGAATAATGAAGGCGAGAACGACAAAAGCAACCACCCGTTCTAACTTCAGTGCCGAAAAGAGTGTTCTGTTGCGTTCCATCCATCCTCGCGAGGTGAATTTGGGGCCTAAGGTAGATTGAACGAGTTTTTTGGCCCGAGGAACGGCATTTGGATCTGACAGCTTTCCGTGGAGCCCAGTGACATGAGTGTCTTCTACCTGAAAGAACTGCCGAGCGGCGGTTAAGTTGGTATAGGCAAAGCGGGCGTCGTATTCGTACATTTTCGTTGAAAAGATGCCAACAACTTCAAAACCAAGAATCCGTGGGGCCGGGCCGAAAGGAGTTAAGACCTCAAGGGTCGGTGAGATGATATTAACCCTGTCCCCAACTAGGACATTGAGTGATTTTGCCATTTCGGTTCCCAAAACAATTCCTGGAATTGGTGCCGGCGCGGCAAATTCTGATTCAGCATCCCTAACCTGCTCCAGATCTTCCGCTGGCGGCCGCTGGAGGAGTGCTTCAACAGAGCCCGAGGCAAGTTCATCGAAGACGTTTAAAACCTGGGATGCTTCGATGGGGTTTACTCCAAAGAGAATTCCTCCTACGTAGTTTGCGTTTCCTGCGAAGGCAACTTCTCCTTCGAGGTAAGGGGATGTGGCAATGAATGGGGTGCCCGCATTTTTTATTTCTTCGTTTTCTTTATCTAGTGCGAAACCATCGCCTCGGGCTGCTTCAATTTGGATATGGGCATTTACTCCTATTATTTTTCGTCTTAAGTCTGACTCGAATCCACCTAATATTGCTAATGAGACGATAACCAGCCACACCCCTAGGGCCACGCCAACCACGGATATAGAGGTCACCGCTGAAAGGACGGGGGAGGATTTTGCTAGCAAGAATCTTCGCCCGATAAGGAGCTCGTACCCTATACTCAATTGTCGACTGCCCTCTGCAACAAAGAGAAAGCCGAGAGACATCCCGAAATAGCCCCAGAGTCCAACCAACGCAGGAATCACCAAGAGCATTCGAATCGTTGCTGATGCTAGGCTAAAATCAGCGTCGAAACAAAGAAGCAGGCATATGCCTGCCTGCAAAACAAAAACGAAACTAAAGGAGAATTCGATTAGGGCCATTGTTCCCGTGCGTTTGGCGACAATGTAGCCGCTAACAAAGCTGGCCAAGCTGACCCCGGCCCAAAAGTGAAAGCCAGACTCCTCTAGGCTTAAGCCCAAGAAGACATAAGGGGCAGAAGCAATCAGAGTGCCGCCTCCTAGCACTAGGATTGAGACGGCGCACGTTCGGACCCGTTGCGGATTGCGTTCCAGGATATGCCAGAGCAGCCAGGACATTACCGCAAAGAGGAAGGCGAATCCTCCAAGTATCCAAATGGTTGAGTTAGATATCACGTTTTGGGGCACAGTTTCTACTTCTGACTGAAGCGCTTTTTTGTCGGCATGAATCAAGGAAAACTTCGCATTTTAGCATAGTTGCCGCCTAATGTTTATCCAATGTTTCCCGGGTAGCTATGCGTGTTCTGACTCTCCGTCAAGAGCAGCCAAGGCTTTTGTGCGGCTATATCTTTTCCGTTTCGTTGGCCGCTTCTTTGCCTAGCAAGAAGGCTTCAATAAAGGCATCAATGTCACCATCCAACACGGCATCGGTATTGCTATTTTCACAACCCGTTCGATGATCCTTGACTAAACGGTAAGGCTGGAGGACGTACGAACGGATTTGGCTACCCCATTCGATGCTTTTCTTTTCCCCAGCAAGTTCAGCTTTTTCCTGGGCCATTCGTTGCATTTCAATTTCGAAGAGTCTTGAACGAAGCATTTTCATAGCTTTGGCTCTGTTTTTATGCTGACTTCGTTCAGCTTGGCAGGCAACAACGACTCCGCTTGGCACGTGGGTTAAACGAACCGCTGAATCGGTCTTGTTGACGTGCTGCCCACCAGCGCCAGAGGCACGATAGGTATCCACGCGCAAGTCCTCTTCTCGTATTTCAATTTCGATGTCGTCATCTACTTCTGGGG
>CAXGXL010000075.1:0-9996 GCA_964013555.1 uncultured bacterium | reverse complement strand
TAGTACTCATTAACAGAGCGATCCGAGTCAGGACGAGCCAATAAACCCGTTTCGGGATCAATGGCCACTTGAACCACACCAGCTGGCGGACGAAACCCTTGTGTTTCAATCATGGTGCGCTTGTCACTGGTATAGTCACGAAGCGCCTTTGACATATAATCAACCCATATGGGCAACGCTGATTTACCACCGTATTCACCTACGCCGAGAGGACGCTCTTTTTTATCGTGTCCGACCCAAACACCGGTAACCAGCCCCGGCGTAAACCCCATAAACCAAGCATCGTATGAATCATTCGTGGTTCCAGTTTTCCCCGCCACTGGCACCCCCAGATAAGAAGCTCCTACCCCAGTTCCTCGTTTTACGACATTGGTAAGTAGGCTTGTCATAACAAATGCCGTTGGCTCATCTAGCGCTCTTGCCTGAGGTGCGACCAATCTCTCGTAAGCTCTATCGAGCTGTGTAGAGAAATCACTCATAGGATCTTGATAATCTGAAGCATCAAAGAGCACAGTGCCGTCCCGATCCACAACACGTCGAATGAACTTCAGGGGCCGTCGCTCTCCGCCCTGATTCAACGTAACGTAGACATTGAGTAATTGCTCCATTGTCGTACAAGATGACCCTAACGCAGTTCCCAACTCTCGTTTTAGCTCAGATTTCATGCCCATCCGGCGGGCATTGCGAATAACCGAGTGAATCCCCACAGCGGAGGCGATTCGAATCGCTGGCGTATTAATGGAATCTTGGAGGCAAGTGCGCATCGGCAACTCTCCTCGAAAAGTCTCTCCCGCGTTATTGGGTTTCCAACGAACAGCATTCTTAGGATCATCAAAAACCAAGGGTTTGTCATCGATTAGAGTCGACGGAGTGTAATCTAGCTTATCGATTGCAGCCGAATAGACCACCGGCTTAAAGGCACTTCCTGGCTCACGGCAGGCTTGAACTGCCCTATTAAAGCTCGAATCTTCAAAATTATATCCACCAACCTGCGCTAAGACGTAACCGGACTTGGGATCGACACTCATCAAAGCCGCTTGAGCAATCGGCTCTTGCACCAACTTAAACAAAACCCCTTTTCGGGGAATCGTACTCCGAACATCCTTACCATAGATGTCCTTAGACAACTCCTTTCGAGTTGTAACCCGAACCGAGATAACGTCCCCCTCTTTGAGAATGTCTTTAGCATTCTTAACGAAATGAAAATCCACTCGCTGTGTGGGGTTGGGTTCGCGAGCCCACCTCAAACCGGCCAAGGGAAGAATTCCGGTTTGGCCAGCGACGTTGAGCTGCACACCGCGCCCACCCTTCGCAAATCCGGTAACTAGACCAAGATAGGTTTTGCTAGAGTCAAAAGTAACCTCTTTGTCTCCCTCGAGTTCAAGCTCATTTCGGTATAAGTCAACAAAGTTATCTCTCAACTCTCTCGTTTCGAGATGAACCAAGGCTCCACGATAACCTTGACGACGATCAAGGCTGTACAGACCCCGAGCAATCGCGCGTTGGGCAAATTGCTGATATTCGAGATTCATCGTAGTGTAGACTTTATAACCACCTTCCAAGAGTTCTTGTTGACCATACTGGTCAACAAAGATTCGACGCACCTGCTCCGTAAAATACGGAGCAACCTGTAAATAGAGTTCGCGCCTCGGATAAACGGTTAACTTCTCTTCGTTAGCAAGCTTCTCTTCTTCTTGCGAAATATAGCCATCAATGCGCATTCGCCTCAAAACGTATTTTCTCCTAGCCTTTGCCGCTTCAGGTCTAAGGAAAGGGGAATAATCACTAGGCCTCTGCGGTAAGCCAGCAAAAGTAGCCATTTCTGCTAAGCTAAGCTCCCAAACATTCTTCCTAAAATAGTGCTCTGCAGCGGCCTGAATTCCGTAGGCTTTGTGCCCTAAGAAAATCTGATTCACATAAAGATATAGAATCTCATCCTTAGTCAATTGTTCTTCTAAATGCCGAGCTAAGATGGCCTCCCTTATTTTTCGAGTAAGTGTACGCTCGGTAGCCTTGGCGTAACTCTCGTTGGCTACCAAAAGGCTCTTTGCCACCTGCTGTGTAATCGTCGATGCACCTCTGAGCTTCGAATTAGGTTTACGAATTTTATCGAATATAGCCTTGGCTACCCCCAAAAAGTCGATTCCACCATGGTTATAAAATCGCTTGTCTTCGGCAGCAATAAAGGCCTTTAACTGAAGGGGCGGAATCTTCTCAAATGGCACCAACACCCGCCGCTCCTGCGCAAACTCACCTATCAACTGGTTATCCGCAGAGAAGATTTGCGTTCCTAATTTGGGTTGGTAATCATCAAGGGATTCAAAAGCAGGAATAGAGGGAGCGTAATTATGGTACAAAGCTGCACCAACGCCCGCCCCTAGAAGCCCCATCGTCCCCCCTAAGACAACACAGAGCCGCATCAATTTACTTGCAAGAGAGCGAGGCTGTTTCGCCGCCGCATGAGAGCCTTTCGAGTGGTTGCTTATGGCCATGGCCAAGCCGATAGCACACCACCACTAAGGGCTCAATATAGATAAGTTTCTTCTCCTAAGAGACAAATTCTAGTTGGCGACTCGAAGTAAGTCCGCGAACCTCAATTTTAGCCCCGAGCTGCCCGGACAAATCAGCAGCTTTACGAGAATCCGCGCCAATAAGACTCAGTTGAGAAACACCTGTTCGCCTCAACACTTGCTTGACCGCAGGTAGGTCCGCATACCATTTCAAGCGAAAAGTAGCATCGGGAGATTTTCCCAAATAATTGCGTACACTTCCCCTAATACCGCTATCAACCCAGCAACGGCGGTCGGCTCGTAGTGCGCTCCCCACCAAAGCGATCCGAACCCCTTGTCGTGGGGACTCTTTATCCTGCAATGCCTTGGCCAGTAGCCCCAGAGGACGCATAGCCACTCCGGCAGTTCGGAGGGCCTGAACCAGAAAATAACCGATATCAAAACTATCAACGTAGATTCCGGCCGAAACACCGTCTTGCGAAGCTTGTTCAACAAATTGCACAAGGTTGCCTACAACTTGCTCAACTGGTGCGCCTCGGTGACTTAAGGCCGGAAGCACCGCAACCAAATGGTCAGCTGATTGCCATTGAATATTGGTCTCGAGGGGCAAAAGACCTGCCACCAAAACCCGCTCGGCGCCCGCAATCAGGGCTCCGCCGGTTCCGAATAACCCGCCAAAGTCAATGAATTTAACTTTCTGCCCTCCGAAAACAATCCACTTATTCCAGTGCGCAGGTAAAACACTCTTGCCGTAACCCAAGACTTCCAGCGTGTTGGCGAGAGCCATTGGTGCCAAAACCCGGGCATGATTTGGTGGTAATTTCCCAATCAAAGATGTCAAAACTGAATACTCTTTTCGGCGATGACAATCGAACCACAAAGGAGTTCCACGAAGGTGGACTCCCCGGTCGTATCCAATCGAATCTGGCATTATTTCAACTTCCTTGAAGTACTTTGACTTCTCTTGCTCGCAAACCTCCCCATTAATGACAAGCGGGTTCGCCCCCAAATCGAAAATACGGCGACTCATTCCATTTCAATCTTGAAGCATCCTTTCCTCCCCATGAAAATAAGATCCTCAAGATCATCCTAGGCAACACAAATTTTCCTTTAATTTCAAAAAGATAACCCAAAAAAATCGCCCCGAGTACCCGAATAGAAGTTTGACGCCCTCGAGGCAAGCTCAAAAAAAGCATTGATTCACAAAAAAAAGGACAACCCAAAAACCAATTGAGCCGATACTATGTAAGTTAGAGGTCCGATCAATTTCGAAGGAACGACAACATGACAAATGCCGTTGATTTCAGAGCCGAGCAAGCCCGCAAAATAGCTGAGCTTATTGACCAAGCCACTACTCTAAATAAACAGCAAAGCGCCCCGGTAAACCAACCTACAAGCCAAATTGAGCAAGAGGCCGATTCCGATCCAACGCGAATTAATCACAAAGCCCCGGCTCACCGACTTCAAGAGCAATATAGCAACAATATAGCTGCGCTAGGCCGAAGCGACGAAGCTTTCGCTCGAAACAATCAAGACCCATCCAAAATAGTAGTCAAAAGTGGCCAAGCTGGTATCGATTACGACCGAGACCCCGAAAGCCCCAACCAAGGTGTTGGACTACGCTCCCCTGCTACAAATCCAAAGCTACTCGCTGAAACGACCAAAGACGAGCCAATGCACGTACGGCAGCCCATTGCCTACGAGAAAGCCATAACCACCAACGAAGAACGCATTGCCGAACTGCAAAACACCCCCACAACGGGAGCCGTTGCTCAAATGGATGCTTCAAAAGAGCAAGCAACTCCAGCCAAGGAGCAGTCATTGCCAAAGACATCCACTCAATCCGGCGAAAAGAGCGAAATTCAGAGCCACGTGCCAATTTCGCCCCCAGCACCAAGTTCTGAGGACTCGCTAATTGACTCAAAAAAACCAGTTTCGCCAGATCAAGAACCGACCAACACCAACTTCCGGTACAGCGACAAAGAGCTAGAATTCTACAAATTGGCCGAAGGAGCTATTCTTGAATCTGGAGAAGGCGCGTCGGTGGTCGACCCAAACCGAACCAAAACCCACGTCATTGTACCAAATGAACTCCGAGATCAGAATACGCAGAGTATTTCCTTAGATGACTTAGACGATTCCAATTAGTTCTAATTAGAAGGTTTCTCCTTCTCGTCCCGTTCAGTCCCCAATGCTCGTACTAAGGCATTGCGCTCTTGAGCTAATAACTCCATGGCATCGCGCAGACATGCTGGGTCATTGGTCGTTTGGGCCTGAGTAACTAAGCTCCGCACCTCCTCTAAACAAGAGAGCCTTTCCCGGTCCCGAGCTCGCATTGACTCAATAGCCAACTCAAAAGCGGAGTAAACCTCCTGAAACTCATCGTTCTTTCGCAACTCTCGAAGTTCGGGATAAATTCCTTTGGCCATCACACCAAGCGACCGAGTCAAGACAAAGAGTGGGCCACTCATGCGGTGGGTTAAGAGCAACCCAACAAGCATTACAATTAAAACAAACACCAATATTGTGGAGACCAAATACACTAAGAAAATCCGATCACCCTCAATAACTTTATCTAAAATTTCAGGGTGTGCATCGAGGGCTACCAATGCCGAGTTCTCTAGATGGGCTTGATAAAGAAAGCTTCCCATCCCGACCATAATTGCGACAACGAAAGCCATAATTCCCAAGGTGTACTTCCATTGAAAGCCGCCATCAATCAACGGGAACACACGCCGTCGGCGTCGCCCCATTGGACCGCCTATCATCTTAGAAGATGGTGATTCCATCGACTTCCTCTCCACTGCTAGACAAGCGAGAACATCCTAAGGCAAGGAAGACGGGTAGCGCAACTATCTCAAACTTCACCAATTACTAGGCTGAAACCTTCGGCTTAAGAAAAGAGCAAATACCTAAGAACCTACCGAGCTTGAAAAGCTGAATTTTCTTCCACCCAACCTGAAATTCTAGACCCACATGCCCCCTTCAACTCCACTTCCCGTACAATAAAGTAGCTACACAGGACAAATCAGGGCTTCAGGCTCAGTCGGAAACGGTATGACAAGTACTTGAAATCCCAAGTGAGAGTGCCCGCAAACCGCAAAAACTCCAAACCATGCACTAACTCAAACGCACCGAAGAGCTACTTAGCAAACATACCTTCTTTGTATTCAGAAATCTTTCCAACAAACGCGGAAGCCGCTACGGTTAGTGGCGAGGCGAGATAGAGCTTCCCTGGCCCGGAGCGCCCCTGAAAATTTCGATTGATTGCGGAAACACTCACTTGCTCAGCCGTATCACTGGTTCCGGGCCCGCATCCTATACATGCCCCGCATCCAGGATTGATCAAAGTGACACCGGCTTGCTCAAACAACTCCAACCACCCCTTTGATTTCGCGTACTCCGCCACTCCAACGCTACCGAATTGAATAAAGAAGCGCACACCGTCAGCAACTTTCAAGCCATGCCGGAGTGCTTCTTGCACAACTGCGGCATAGTATTGGAAGTCATCGACTTTCCCCGCCGTACAAGATCCCCCGTAAGCAATATCAATGTCAATTTCGCCAATTTCGGAGACCCTCGCTCCATTGGTGGGATCGCTCGGAACACCTCGGTCGGGATCACCAGGGTGTGCAACCATAGGAGTTATTTGACTCAAATCGATTCGATGCACCCCACCATGATAAACCGCGCCTGGATCTGGAAATACAAAACCAGCACGGATTGCTTCTGCATCTAAATCGGATCGATGTTGCTTTAACCACGCTAGGGTTTTCTCATCAGCTTCTGCTATACCGGTTTTCGCCGTGCATTCCGTAGCCATATTACAAAGGGTGGCTCGTTCATCAACGCTAAGCGACGCCAAACCAGGCCCCCCAAATTCCATGGAACGATCCAACGTATCTTCGTTCTTCGCAAACGTAGCCAGAATTTCCAGCATGATATCCTTCGCAGTGCAACTAGGAGCCAATGTACCTACTAGCTCAAAACGAATCGACTCGGGGACTCGAACGAACGAAAAACCACCGTAGATAGAAGCGGCGTATTCCGTAGCACCAACCCCATAGGTTAACGCATTATTGCCCCCACCCATACAAGTATGGCTGTCTGTCGCCTGAATAAAGTCACTGGGATCGATAAAATGCTCACGAGCCACTTGGTGACAAATGCCTGGCGAAATGCCATCAGTCGCGGAATAGTCGCGAACGCCGGTGTGCTTTTGAAACGCAACCTGCAAGTCTCGCATGGTCTGAATCTTATCTGTAAAACGAGAAAAGCGTGGCACACCATCCGCATAGAGTAAATGGTCCTCAAAAACCGCAAGCTTATCTGGGTTCTTAACCGAATAATTCTCGCCAAACTCACGCAATAAAAACTCATGAACCTGCGCAGTTGTAAACTCGTGACTATAACCTCCATCTGTTTTTGCTAGGACTGCATCACCAGGTTTCACAAAAACTTCCTGCCCCACCTCAGTGCCAATCAACTTCTTGGCCACAATCTTCTCGAACATATTCATGGGACGCGGTTCACAATTATTACTTGGCACAACCACATCGCCGCTCTCCAAGCGCTTGCAAAACTGAAATAAACCACCGCTATCAACGATGCTGGTGGTAACAGCGTCATAATCTGCTGTAAATTCACCGAATGGAATGCTCTCACCCTCCATAAGCCGGGCAAGCTGATTGTGATTGCCCATTAATTGACCAACGTTTATGTTATTGCGCTCGTGGATGGGCGCAAAAGAAGCCGCAATAACTAGCCGAATACCAGCATAATATTCGCACTGCGCCGCGGTTTCTCTTGAAGAACCCGTTCCCTTCCGATAGCCACTAACAATAACTTCGAAGTTACCATCGATAAGAGCATTTTCTTTGAAAACACGCTCTCCGTTATGCAGTAACCCCGCGTAGGCATTCTTTGCGATTTCTTCTGGTAAGTGGTCGAAACAAACCCAGGCCGGGGTCATCACATCTGTATTTATATCGTCCAGCAAGTCGTCAATACTCAGGTCTTGCATGCGCAGATTAAGCCCTTCGTACAACTGCCTCTTGATTAACTCGAGATCTTTCGTAAGAAAAAGAACACGTTTGCCAGGGGTTAACGAAACAGCATTGGACCAATACACACTCATAAAAGACTGCCTCCTGCATTGCTCATGCAGTATTTAGGGAACTTCGCCGACTACTCACTCGGCCACACAACCCTCGGGAATTGCGGATGCTGCACACAAGCGAATGTTCCGCGAGACGTGAAAAGCTCGCATACCCTTATGTACCTTCATTGGTCAACCAGCCAATACCAAAGGCAAACACTCTCTTCTAACTCACTAGAATTGGTTAACAAACTCTATATACGCAGTGCAAGATCCTTCAGCGCAAACGCGGCGCTCAGTCTGAAAATTACTCCGTCAAAACCAATTCTGCGATTCCGAAAGCACATTCACCACAATTTGGGCCGTTGAAATCGGTATCCAATCCATAATCAGGTTCAACCAATTTAGCATGATACCCATTGACGTCTGAGATAACAGTCACAAAATAGGTTTTGTCGAAAGTAGCCATGCCTGCTAGCCAAATAGCGCCATCAGCGCACTGAACCGGCCCCTCTTCCCGTGGATATGCAGTGTTGCAAGCAAACTCGTAGGTAGCATTATCAACCGTAATCGACCCCTCAAAAACCCGCACTCTTTGGCCCAGCGGGTCTAGCATAATAAAGCGTACTGCCTCCAAACAGGCCTTTTGAGTACAGGTTTTGCCACCGCAATGGACGAGGAAGCCAGACAAAAAGACCAGCATCATCCCAAGTTTTGAGTCAACTTTCATAATCATCAAAGTCGCAAGCCTCAAGGCATTTGTAAAGTTACCGAACTCAACAAATACAAATGCCCCAAAAGCCCCTCTAGTATTCCTCGAAGGTTCACCCAAAGCTTAAAGAAAGAGAAGCTCCTAGAATCTAACCAAGTTCCAAACGTCGAGTCTCTACGATCTATTTCCCTCTAGTCTCGAACTGTTTTGCGAAAACCATCTCAAAAGCATTAGCAAATTGCAACAGAGAACAGGTAAGAAGACCATAGCAATGCCTTGCCACGGAGTCCTCGCGCGGTTCGTATCAGTAGGATTTTAGTTCGGCCCATCTCCAATTATGAGGTTTTCTCTAAACCTTTGTGCCCCCCTTTCAAGAATGAACCATTTCAATTCGAGGTTTTCTCCATGGTATCGCACCCTTATTTGCGCACATTTTTTCATTTAGTTCTACTTACTCAACTCAGTGCTTGTCCTTCCTTGGGGAGTCCAGAACAGAACGCGGAATGTATTGAGAACCAAAATGACTGCGATGCAGGTCAAGTATGCGTCGAATACAAATGCGTTTTTATTTGCGATACCACCATTCAATGTGAACCGGGTTATATTTGCATTGACCAAACATGCCAAATTGATGGGCGAGCATGCTTAAACAACACAAGCTGCGAAGAAGATGAATTCTGCAACAACCAAACATGCACCGCCAAATACTTAAATGGAATAAGATGCACCGACGAATCCAACTGCGTGAGTGGATTTTGTGTTGATGGCGTTTGTTGCAACACACCATGTGAAGGAACTTGTCTTTCTTGTGATTCGAGGTACACAACTCAATTGGTCAACGGAGTTTGTGACTACGTTACTAAGGGGTTAGACGATAAAGACGAATGCACGGGAGAACTGGCATGCGATGGTGAAGGAGCATGCTATCGTAAAGAAATAGGTGAGGCGTGTTCCGAAAATTACGAGTGTATCTCGAACCATTGTCACCGCAGTGAGTGTCGAATGAATGGATGTGGCGATGGTTTCTTAAATGGCGACGAAGAGTGCGATGATGGGAATAGCTCTAACACAGATCAGTGCACTAACGAATGCAGAAATGCTCAATGTGGAGATGGCTTCATTCGAGACGGGAACGAACAATGTGATAACGGAAGCGCGCTAAACTCTAACGAAACCCCGGATGCTTGTCGCGAAAACTGCGTTCTTCCCTCTTGTGGCGATGGCGTTGTAGACACGAATGAAGTTTGCGATACAGGGTCTCTCAACCAGGACCACTACGCCGACTCCAGTCGACCATGCAATAGGAACTGTAGTAGTTTCGCTCCCCATTGCGGCGACGGAATATTAAACGGTGACGAAGAATGCGACCACGGAGACTCCAATTCCGACGCACACCCGAATAGCTGCAGTACTTCCTGTCTATTGCCATATTGTGGAAACGGTGTGATAGACCAAGGTGAAGAATGTGACGAAGCTCAAGGAAATAATACCGGCATTACCTGCAACACGTCTTGTCTTATTCCGCGGTGCGGAAACGGCTTTATCGATCTAGGAGAAGACTGTGACGATGGAAACTCGGACAGTAACGATTCCTGTCTAAACACATGTCTGCATGCCCGCTGCGGCGATGGTTTATCTGGACCGGTGTCGAGGAGTGCGAAGATGGAAATTCAAGT
>CAXGXL010000074.1:0-10014 GCA_964013555.1 uncultured bacterium | reverse complement strand
GGCTTTATCGATCTAGGAGAAGACTGTGACGATGGAAACTCGGACAGTAACGACTCCTGTCTAAACACATGTCGGCATGCCCGATGCGGCGATGGATTTATCTGGACCGGTGTCGAGGAGTGCGAAGATGGAAATTCAAGTAATACAGACTCTTGTCTAAATAACTGCCTCACCGCAACCTGCGGGGACGGGCATTTATGGATGGGACATGAGCAGTGCGATGATGGAAACCGCTCAAGTAACGATTATTGTACCAGCTCCTGTTCCATTGCGCGTTGTGGTGATTCACAACTCCTAATCGGGCACGAAGAATGCGATGACGGAAACACCTCTAACGAAGATGCATGCCTCAATTCCTGCCTCCTCGCGACCTGTGGTGATGGTTTTATTCAAATTGGTAGTGAAGAATGCGAACCGGAGATTCAGCCCTATTGCTCCGCGGAATGCATATCTCAGATTTTTCATGGAGATGTCACTCTAGACTTTCAATCGATGCAAAACAGCAGCTTCGACGGCTACAGAAAAATAGCTGGCAACCTCACAATCGATAACCTCGACCTCACCCATGAACCAGTTTCATTCTACCGACTCACGATGCCCAACCTTGAAGAAATTACAGGCAGCCTTAGCGTTCACCAAACAACCCAACTCTTTGAAATCGACTTACCCGAGCTCAAAACGGTTGGTGGGGACTTTAAGATTGTAGCCAAACGTTATTTCCCTGGGCCGCTCACGCCAGCTGAAATCTCCTATAATCAAGACTTAAGTGGAGTACTATTTCCGCAACTAAGTACCGTAGGAGGAATCTTCGAGATCAGCGAAAATCCGAGGCTCAATGCGATCAACTTTGAGAGCCTGCGCTCAGTGGAGAGTGTCTACATAGGAGAGAATCCCAGCCTATGTATCAACGGCCTCTTTTTTGGAAATAGCTTTCCACAACTTCCCAATAGCGAAGTACACTCGGGAAACTGCCCAGAAAACTAGGGACAATTTCCATTGACCCAAGTGTTGTTGCCGCAAAAGGTACTAAAGCCGAGGTCTTCACATGTTTTCCCAACACGCCACGTCCAAGCACTCCCATTGACCTCTCGATCATGCCAGTCCGTACAATCTGCTTCATCCCAATTGTCAAAGCACTGCTCTTTCCCCGCTCCTGCACCGTAGCGCCCTTCACATGCTCCCCCACCTCCACAACTACTCAGAGCAAATGCAATTGCGAACAAGATAGATGTTAGAATAGGCTTCATACGGTTCTCCTTAAAATCTCCGATAAATCAGGAAAGCTAATCGATTCTAGTTCACAGGCCAAGGGCGCACGAAAACTTTGGGTAAAACATCAGCCCCGGCATCCCAGCAGCGCTATCATTCCGAGCGATGCCGCCGGTACCCTAGACTGCACACACACGATAATTTGGAAAGCCCCCCACACACACTCATATACATAGAGAGCTCCGAACTTTCACTTTCCAACAAAAAGGCAGTGGAGTCAGAAAAAGACAACTCAAATCGCTCGGCATGCCGATACTATAATGAGTTATTTATTTGGCATCGTGTTTAGATACCACGATAGGTGAATCAGCGAGGATTCTTTAATGAAAATTGCGTCGAGCAACTCTTTGGCAGTTCCACAAACTTCGTTGGCTCAGCCATTACCACCCCAAGTACAATCAGTTACTAACGACTCGTTTCATAGGATCCCTCTATCGAACCCTAGTTCGGCCCTCAATCCTTTCATCCCACCCCCCAAAAAAACCTCGTCCCCCCTTGAAAAATCCTTTGCCAAGAGAGTTGTTCTCTACGATTCCCCTATCAAATCAAACAAAACTAGATGGGTATATTGTGGAAACGGAGGTGGAGGGTTAGCTGGTCTAATGAAGCACCTCGCAAACGACTTTCATCAAACGAAATCAGGAAAAGACATTCCTATTGCATGGGTCAAAGCTCACACCGACGAAAATTTTGAGTATTTGAAGAATCCAAAAAATCCAATGCAATTGGCTCTCACCTATCTACCCCAAGAGGAGCAAGAACTTTACGAAAAAGGCATATTGCACCAAGAGCCCAAAATAGCTTTCTTGGATAGTTTTCGTCTGGTTGGTCCCAAAAAAACCAATATTCCCAAGGAGCTAGGACTGGAAAAAGAAGATTCGATCTTGGAGTTCCTAACCAAAATAGCTACTTTCGGCAGAAAAACTCGGCAACCAATTTTGTTGTATCGAGTAGGCAACTCGGCAACGACAGTACGGCTCAATCAGTTGTTCGAAATGGCGGGGCTTAAGCTAACCCCACAAGATAAAAGGACGTGGATTCGGTTAATTGATGCCTATCCTCCAAGAACTCTAATGGTAGCCCAAAAAGACGCTCTCTTTACACTCACCGACAAAGGTACATGCCTCGCCGCAGGATGGAAACAACACAAAATAAGGCATCAACAACAGTGTTATTACGAAGGCTCCAACAAACTATCGGACCCACTGCTCAACAGCTGTCAATTGATTGTCAAAGCAGGAATAGAACCCAATAACCCAGCTCATATATTTGCTAATTGGCTACTATCGGAGAAAGGACAAAACTCGGTTAGAACGTTCGTTGACACCGATTCTGGACTTCCGTTTTTTTCGCCGGCAAATTCTATTGAATCAGCGTAAAACTGCCCACAACTGACTCAAGCCAAAAGAGTACTTAACGCCTCCTAGATTCGCCAGACACCAAGTTTAGTCCCAACGCCACAAATCTGTATCGACAACTCCCGTACATTGCACAATCAATGGTCACACCTGAAGGCTTGCTGCTCCCGAGGACTCGGTGGTATCCCGCCGCTATGACATCCCTCGACACAACTACTCAAGTTGCGCTACGTGCTGTACGCGATGCTGCTCTAATTTGCCGTCAAGTTCAAGCCTCGCTTCCCCATAGGGGAGTGCTCACCAAAAACGATGAGAGCCCAGTGACTGTCGCTGACTTTGCCTCTCAGGCAATTATTGTCGGTCACCTTTTGCGTCATGAGCCAAACGTCTCCATAGTAGCAGAAGAAGAAAGTCATGCACTAAAGCAACCAGAGAATTCAACCCTTCTTGCTGCTGTAACAAGTCTCGTAAAATCGGTGCACCATGGAACCACCGAACGACAGATCCTAGAGTGGCTCGGTGCAAACAAGTCCGAACAAAAAGCATCTCGATTTTGGACAATCGATCCAATTGACGGGACAAAAGGGTTTATCTCAGGTCGACAATACGCCATAGCCCTAGCATTGGTTGAGCAAGGTCAGGTCCAAATCGGTGTCCTGGGGTGTCCCAACATGACGGCACCAGATCAATCCAAAGGCACCCTCTTTCTTGCCACCCAAACCGTTCAGGCCGTTCAAATACCCATCAATGATTTGTCTTGTACCTCCCCAATCGCCGTGAGCGATATTTCCGAACCCGCCTCGGGTACCGTGTGTGAATCTGTCGAGCCCAGCCATTCCGATCATACTACTTCGAAAAAAATCGCCTCAGCCCTTGGCATAGAAGGGTCAACGTTTCGCATTGATAGCCAATGCAAATACGCCGCAGTAGCGCGGGGAGATGCATCGATTTACCTGCGACTTCCCACTCGAAAAAACTACCAAGAGAAAATCTGGGATCACGCTGCTGGAGTTGCCATCATTCAAAGCGCCGGCGGAACCGTCACCGATGTGGACGGTCAGCCTCTAGACTTCACTTGTGGCCATTTGCTTACAAAAAATCGCGGTATCGTTGCTACCGGCGGCAGCATTCACGCAGAGGTTCTTGCGGCTGTGCAAACCGCCACCTAAAACTACAAGGAATCAATAAGATCCGCAGCCAATGCACCAACACTAACTCGCTCACCGGTATCCAAATTAAGTGCGGTCAGGCTCCCTCCCCAAACGCATCCCGAATCAATTCCATAACAAGAATTCTCAGTATGATTTCCAAGGGCCGCCCAATGCCCAAAAACAATAGGTTTGTGCCTGGTTGCCTCCTGCAATCTAAACCAAGGAACTAGCGAAGCTGGTAATTGGTCAAGACTTCCGGTGAAGGAGAAATCAAGAGCACCATCTAGCGTAAAGGTTCGCATACGTGTAAACGCACTCAAAGAGAAACGTGCCCTTTCTGAAGCAGATAGAGCCTCAGACCACCTCGTGGGAGAATCCTGTCTATACGAACTCAAGAAATTAACTCGCTTCGCGCTGCGCAGAATCTCCATCAACGTGTCGCTCTGCTCTTGAACACTCCAGGATGCCCACTGGGGAAAAACACCAGCGTGAGCGACGCTCCAGCCCCCTAGCTCCCGATAGAAACACTGCTCCAGCAACCAATCCCTAAATTCTATGCAGCAAGAAGCTCCCAACAAATCCTCTAGAGTATCCCGTGGGTTCAAGGACTGCACGCCATCGATCACCGCAAGCAAATGAACATCGTGGTTTCCTAAAACAGCACTCACCGAGTCTCTGTTGTCCAAAATCCACTCTGCCAGCGGCAAGGAACCCAATCCACGATTTACAAGATCCCCAACAAAGACCAAGTGATCTTGGTTCGAGTGAAAGTCGATAGCCTTCAGAAGAGCCTGAAAGCTCTTATGGCAACCTTGTACGTCACCGATGGCAAAAGTAGTCATAATCGAATTCCTATACGATTGTTTAACTTCAAATCCACACCTTCATTTTGTCACCGAGTCGCTACTCTTGCCATTCCGTAAACTCGAACCCAAGTTGCGATTCTTGAGGTGCCATTCGAAACCATTTCCAAGAGGTTTTAACTGGCCAAGGGCAAAGCACATATCTGCCAGGGGCTCGAAGCAAGAGTTACACTCACCAGGTGCCCATCAGAGCCTAGGGGCAGCCTCTTCGATGAATTCGTGCGCGCATGCGCGCGCAAATTCCCCCTAAAGCAGTCCTGCCCCGAAAGAGGTTAATCTCCAAGACATTGGAATTATTATAATTTCATTCGGGGGCATTCAAAGTAGCTTAATTGGCACAAGGCTTGCTTTAATCTTATGCATACAAGGTAAGATATCGAGGATGAAAATTGGTGGTTTCATGGGTACAGGGTTGCCACCAATCAAGAACAACAGTGGCTGGTCGTTCGAGCTGCAACCACCACAGTTGTTCTACCTCCTCGATGGTCTCAAAGAATAGAATAAAATATTTATATGAATAGGATATTTATAGATTATTTATAGGATATTTAAAGCATTTGGCGGTCTTATGGGTATAGGGTAACCGCCGAGTGAGAATAGCTGGAAGGGTTTTTATAGAGCTGCGCCCTTCCAGCTATTCGTGCTTTTCAAGCCGACCTCATTCCCACCCAACGCTACCTATCAAGCATCTTCCCAATTCGCATCGCAACCTCATCTACCGATAGCACTGTAGTATCTACCGAAAGATTTGCCTGACCATAGAGAGGCTCACGCAAGGCGACTAAGGTCTCTAATTCAGCCATCGCGTTCTCACGGTTGGCCATGGGTCGTAAATCCCCCTGCTTAAGAACTCGTCGCATGTACTCTGCGGAGTCCGCTTTCAACCAAATTGTCAAGCAATCTTGTTTAAGCCGTTCAAATGCATCAACATTGTGAACTATTCCCCCGGAAAGTGCCACAACAACCCTTTCTTTAGAATCCAAAAGCTGATGCAAGACAGTGGTCTCCAGGCGCCTATAATACTGCTCGCCATGAAGTGAAAAAACCTCAGCCAAGGCTAGACCTGCGCGCTCTTCAATCAATGAATCTAATTCGACAAACCTAAAACCCTGTTCTTTAGCCAAGAGCGGGCCAACCGAACTTTTTCCCGCTCCCCTTAAACCAAGTAATGCCATGCTTCGAGCCCCATCCGACGCGCTCTCAATAAGACGATGCAGCTCAATACCCAAAGCCTCCGCTACTGCAGCCAACTTTAAAATAGATATGTTAGCTTGACCGGACTCTAATTGACTAATGAACCGCAAACTCAAAGCAGCCTTGTTGGCCAATTGCTTCGTGGTTAAATCGCACCTACGCCGGTTCGCACGAACTACTTTTCCGATTTGTTTTAGTAAAGGATTCACGGACACAGAAGCACTATAGTGCACAAGATCTCTGCTACTCAAGCAAATTTACCCACAAATGGCGTATTATGTTGCACATTCAGATCTCATCCCGTACAAGAAATATAAGAGTAAAACCCATCCAACGGCCTAGACTACCCCAAGGGAGACCTTCGCAATGAGTTCAGTCGAATTAGACCAAAAAATACCCAACAACGTCGGGCTTTCTAGTGATAAGAAGCTCCAGCGAGCTCTAGAATCATGGTTGCCTCAATACCTAGACTGGTGGATGGAAATGGGGCCTGCCGGCTACCAGAATGATGACATTTATCTGCGCACGGCTGTTAGCGTTGAAGCTGGTGGCTGGGCACATTTCGACTACGTTAAAATGCCCGATTACCGCTGGGGAATTTTCTTGGCTCCCAATTCGGCTGAAACCATCGGTTTTGGCGATGATATGGGTAAACCGGTTTGGGATAAGGTGCCTGGTGATTACCGAAAAGAGCTTCGCCGTATTATTGTAACCCAAGCCGATACGGAGCCCGCCTCCGTTGAGCAACAGCGGCACTTGGCCAATCAAGCTCCTAGTCTTTACGATATGCGAAACCTTTTTCAAGTAAATGTAGAAGAAGGCAGACACCTGTGGGCCATGGCCTACTTGCTCCACAAATTTTTCGGAAGAGACGGCCGGGATGAAGCTGAAGAACTCTTGTTGAGACGCTCGGGCAACCCCGACACCCCCAGAATTCTCGAGGCATTCAACGAGCCCATTGAGAATTTTTTCGATTTTTTCTGCTTCGCCATGTTTGCAGACCGAGATGGCAAATATCAACTGGCCGCACTTTCAGAAAGTGGTTTTGCTCCTCTGGCGCAAACGACTCAATTCATGCTCACTGAAGAAGCTCATCATCTTTTCGTTGGGGAAACCGGAATTCAACGAGTCATTCAACGAACCGTAGAACTAATGCAGCAAAGCTCCAATGAAGACGTTACAGAGCTTGGCGGCATTCCTCTTGAAATAATCCAACGTTATTTCAATAAGTGGTTTTCTCTTTGCCTTGACCTCTTCGGAGGAGATGACTCTTCCAACGCTGCTACCTATTTTTCAGCGGGTCTTAAAGGACGGTACCGAGAAAGCGCGAAATACGATGATCACAAAGCTATCGAAGGATTTTATACCATGGAATCAGCCCAAGCTGATGGTACCATCGAGAACATGGAGGTCCCCCTACGGCGAGCTATGAATCGAGTGCTACAAGATGCCTTTGCGGAAGACTGCCACCGCGCCCTTCGTAAATGGAATAAAATAATCACAAAAGCTGGATTCAATTTCGAATTAACTCTCCCATCGGAGCGCTTCAATAGGCATATGGGACCTTTCGCCGGAATGAATTTCAAACCCAACGGTGATTTCGACCCGAATCTCATATCGGGCCCCGAATCTCCCCACCTTCCCAATCAGGCGGATCGCGAGTACCTAGCCAATATCATGAATCAGGTTCGTACTCCTGGACGATATGCCAATTGGATTGCGCCCCCAAAACAAGGAATCAATCGAAACCCCACTGACTTCGAATACGTTCAATTCGTCTAAAGAGGACAGTAAAATTCGACAAATGCTCTCTGCTTCTCCCGTAATTTCAAGCCCTCTAGCCACATAAAATCCCAATCAACTCGCGCACACTGCCCAAACTAGCCGGTTATGAGAAGATTGCCCTAGACAACAAACACTTTTGGTGCCACATCGAACCCATGTCAACAGAACCCTCCATTGTCGTAGTTGCCCTCTACCATTTCGCCACCCTGGCCGATTTCGAGGCTAAGAAACCTCCTTTGGTGCAATTTATGAAGCAACGGGACATTCGTGGGACTCTGCTATTAGCACGAGAAGGCATCAACGGAACCGTCTCAGGAACTCGAGAAGCTATCGACGAACTGCTGGCATTACTCAAAAGCGACGAGCGGCTATCTAACTTAGTTCACAAGGAAAGCCTCTGTGACGGCCATCCCTTCTACCGAACCAAAGTCAAACTCAAACAAGAAATTGTCACCATGGGAGTTGCAGGCATTGATCCCCAAAATATTGTCGGCACCTATGTCAAACCTGAACAATGGAATGAACTCATCTCAGATCCTGATGTAGTCCTTGTGGATACTAGAAACGATTACGAATTTAGTATTGGGACCTTCAAAGGTGCTTTAAACCCAAAAACCAAAACGTTCCGAGAATTTCCGCAGTACGTGGCTGAAAACCTAGACAAGAACCAACACAAAAAAGTCGCCATGTTTTGTACGGGCGGAATTCGATGCGAAAAATCCACAGCCTATCTCAAAGAGCAGGGTTTTGAAGAGGTCTTTCATCTGGAAGGCGGTATTCTAAAGTACCTTGAAGAAGTTCCCAAGGAAGAAAGCCTCTGGGAGGGTGAATGCTTCGTCTTTGATAATCGAGTCGCGGTCAATCACGATCTGGAAGTGGGTTCATTTGAGCAGTGCCACGCCTGTCGCCATCCTATCGATGCCAACGAAATCAAATCGGAACACTATATTCCGGGGGTACAATGCCCCCATTGCTATCAAACCATCACCGACAAAACCCGCTCACGAGCCGTTGAAAGACAAAAACAAGTTCTTTTAGCCAATGCACGAGGTGAAAAACACATCGGCGACGATGCGGCAATTAAAGGCTAAACAATCAGATATTGTTCGGCGAAAAGTCCAAAATGCGGCCTTTTGAGTTACCTCGACCTTTAGGCCTAAGCGATAACAAACAAAAAAAGCCCCCGGTAAAACGGAGGCTCTCGTTGAATCGATTTTAGAGTGCCATTAAGCTCAGGCAAAACTAGCCGCGTGCTTGAATATCCTTAAGAACGGTATCTATGCCACGCTTGTTAATGATTCGAATCCCGCGAGCGCTCACGCGAAGCTGAACCCATTTTTTCTCGCTCTCAACCCAAAATCGGCGTTTCTGAACGTTCGGGTTTTGTCGACGCTTGGTCTTGATATTTGAATGCGAGACACTGTGCCCACACATGGGCTTTTTACCGGTTACTTCACAAATTCCCGCCATAATATTCTCCTAGAGTTCCTTCGACTAGAACGCGCTTTTTACCCGGAGCGCCTGAAATGTCAATGGATAACTCGGACTTCCCTTTTCTGAACTTCCCAGGCTCGATCTCCCGGCTTCTCCGTAGCGACACCTGCGCTAAACAATCTCCGAAAAACTCCCATAAGCGACTGATATTAAATAAGTTTTAATTCCTAAGGCGCCGCTGATTAACCGCACTCGCCAGCCTCTCCAATATAGGTAAAGTTTGCTCCCACCCTAAACAAGCATCCGTAATACTCTGCCCGTAGACCAATGGGTGACCCGAATTCATATCTTGACGCCCCTGCACCAAATGGCTCTCAAGCATTACCCCGCACAAGCTGTCTGAACCAGACTCAATTTGTCGAGCAATCTCCTCAGCCACTATCGGCTGAAGGGTATAATCTTTACCGCTATTACCGTGACTACAATCCACCATAACCCGAGGTGGAAGATTCTTCTGGCCCAGTGCATTAGCACTGCGAGCCACCGATTCCGCATCGTAATTCGAGCTAGTACCAGAGCCTCTTAAGATCATGTGACAATTGGGATTTCCTTTTGTGGCAACAATGGCCGCAATACCTTGCTTTGTGACCGAAAGGAAATGATGTGGATGCATGGCAGCTCCAATAGCATCCACCGCAATATCCATGCTCCCAGCGGTACCATTTTTGAAACCAACGGGCATCGACAGCCCCGACGCCAACTCTCGATGAATCTGACTCTCCGTGGTTCGGGCTCCAATAGCCCCCCACCCCACTAAATCCGCAATAAATTGCGGTGTAATCGTGTCCAGAAATTCGGTGCCAGCACACACACCAAGCTCCCCCAATTCCAATAGCAAATTTCGGGCGCGCCGCAGTCCAGTATTGATTTCGAAACTGTTATCAAGGTTCGGGTCGTTGA
>CAXGXL010000073.1:0-10024 GCA_964013555.1 uncultured bacterium | reverse complement strand
CGGGATTCAATTCGATACGGTTATAAATAAGTGGCACACTTGCAAAGGAACGGACCGGATCTATGCCTCCAATCCTTGTAGTGAATACATGTTTCTGAATGATTCTGCGTGCAATCTCGCATCTCTGAATTTGATGAAGTATCGCTTAGAAACAGGTGAGTTTGATGTTGAGGGCTTCAAGCATGCTGTAGACGTTATTCTTACAGCTCAAGAGATTATTGTGGGTAATGCAAGTTATCCGACCGCTCGAATTGAGAAGAACTCACTGCGGTATCGCCCTTTGGGGCTAGGCTTTGCCAATCTGGGTGCCTTATTGATGGCAAAGGGCCTTCCTTATGACTCTGAAGAAGGTCGTGCCTATGCAGGGGCTATTACTGCTATAATGTGCGGTCAAGCGTACGCTCATAGTGCCCGGATCGCTTCACATATGGGGGCGTTTGAGGGCTACCAACCCAATGCCGAATCGATGTTGGAAGTCATCGGCATGCATGGGCAGGCAGTCAGTGAGATTAATTCAGATTTAGTATCATCGGATTTGCTGGATTCGGCCAAGGCTGTATGGGGTGAGGCTCTGGCTTTGGGAGAGGAGTATGGGTATCGAAACTCTCAAGCAACTGTATTGGCGCCGACTGGAACGATAGGGTTTATGATGGATTGCGATACCACAGGTATCGAGCCCGATATTTCATTGATAAAATACAAGAAGTTGGTTGGTGGGGGGATGTTAAAAATTGTCAACCAAACTGTTCCCCAAGCTCTTGAGGAACTCGGTTATTCCCCAAAAGAACAAGAGCGAATTCTAGAATATTTGAAGCAAGCGGAGACTATTGAGGGGGCTCCCGGTTTGCGTGAGGAGGACCTTGCGGTTTTCGATTGTGCGTTTAAGCCATTAAATGGTGAGCGAACGATCGAGCCAATGGGGCATGTACGGATGATGGCGGCGGCGCAACCGTTTTTATCCGGTGCAATATCTAAGACTGTGAATATGCCGACAGAGGCAACGGTTGAGGATATTCAGAATGTATATTTCCAGGCATGGAGCTTGGGGCTTAAAGCCATCGCGATATATCGCGATGGCTGTAAGCGTTCTCAGCCTCTAAACACGAGCTCACCTGCCTCTCAGGCAGAAGAACCGTCGGTTGAGAAGAATAAGCCCCATAGAAAACGTTTGAGTGACGAGCGCCAGGCATTGACTCATAAGTTCTCTATTGCTGGACACGAGGGCTATATAACCGTTGGGCTTTATGACGATGGAATGCCCGGGGAAGTGTTCATTCGAATGAGCAAGGAGGGATCAACTATTTCCGGATTAATGGACTCGTTTGCAACGTCTATCTCCATGGCGCTTCAATACGGGGTGCCATTGAGTGTGTTAACCGGAAAATTTAGTCATACCCGCTACGAACCGAGTGGCTTTACTGGCAATCGTGACATACCGATTGCAAAATCTATTACGGATTATATCTTTCGATGGATGGCGTTGAAGTTTCTTCCTACTGAACCGATAGATGCTCTTGGGACCTCACTGGCATCCCCAAAAATCGAGACGTCTTTTGATGCGCCTCAAGAATCGTCCAATAAAATGGAAGCTCGCGAGAAGGCTGTTTTTACCGTTCAGGCAGATGCACCTAGTTGTTCTGAGTGTGGTACCATTATGGTTCGAAATGGGGCTTGTTATAAGTGCGTTAATTGTGGAGCTACAAGTGGATGCTCTTGAATTGAGCTGAGCTACGATGAAGGACTGGGCTCTTGGTCTGAAAATCTAGCAGCGGCTTTGGTGTACTGCGAGTGGTTTCACGAGCGAGATTCTTACTTCGAAATTGTCATTTAAGTTGGAGAAGACGCCGATAACGTTGCCTTAGAAAAAGTGCTCCAATTAGCCCCATTGAACCTAGCCACGAGTAAGGAGAGTGTCTTTGGCTGCAGCCCTGACTCTGTTTTTCCAATGTACTCGAGACTGTGGAGCTCTCATGGGTATCGGCTGATGATTCATTTTCTGAATTTTCTTGAGCTTCTGATGGAAGCGAGCGTACCATTGGCTCTTCAGGAAGGCCCCAATCTCTTTTCAGATCTGCCCAGTGCGTTTCGCAGAATTCGAGTTCGCGGCCGCTTAATCCATCCAATAACGGGGGATGGAGCTCGTCCATTAAGAAAATTTCATCCATCGGCTCTCCGTGGCCATTAAATCGAAAGAGGCCACGGGCGGTTGAAACAAAATTACCGTACGGTGTTTTGTGAAAATGCTCGTAAATAATGTCTTCAGGGGTATCGATAGGGGTAAGGGTAAGAGTGGAGTCATTTAATTCGTGCAAACGACTATCAATGATGGTCAAGAGGGTACCGTTATCATCAAAAGGCACCGTTGTTTGATAGACGCTATTTGCAAGTTCAACGGCGGTTTCCTCCATAGCCAGTAGACTATTTCTATCCATGAAGCGGACCGCAAGGTAAAGGCGATTTGCGATTGAATTGATGCCAAGGATATCTGAAATTTGCGGAGCGTCCCACACGCGTTTCCGAATGACACTAAAATCTTCGAGGCTAAGCTCTAAAACCGTTATTGTATCTAGGTGCCCGAGTGCCAAGTAGATAATTCCATCCGCGATTTTCATGAAGTTATAAGGCGTTGCAAATTCTTGAATTGTGGTGGCTGGCCCTTCCCTGGGAATTTCAATTAATTGTGATGAAGTTGGGGGGACGAATTGGAGTGCCAGGACTTGGTTTTCGATGGTTTTCATTCCTCGTAGCCGGCCTCCGCTTAGTGAAGAACGATTTGTGGGTGTGGGAAGCCCCCCTTCCAATCTAAAGAAGTCGCTATTGCCTGCAACCCACATTGAATTAGGGGAGGCGCTAGTTACCAAGGGGTACATTGTTTTGTTGCAGAAATGAGGACAGGTAAATTGCCAACGGCCATCCGCAAGCCGTTGTGCCAATCCACGAGTCAATTGGATGCCGTGGATTTCGAAACCAGTTTGATTGACAATTTGCCGTACCATGGGGCGCATTCCGTGTGAAAATGCCCATTGAGGTGCGCCGAGCAATATTGTGGCTGAGCTAAGAGCGAGCGATAGCAGCGTGCTCCGATGGCGTTGGAGATATTTCACAGGAAATCCATAGTGGCAAAATACCGAACTGACTAGGCCCAATTACAAAAAACGACTCTTTGTCGCCATGTTCTAGAGCACGGATAAGCTTGTCTAAGGGCTTCAAAAATCGAGTAAATACTCTGTGTCGAATGGTGTGCGAGAGGGGACTACCGGGCGTTTTCGAAATAAAAAGTTTTCTAGAATAAGGGTTTATGGTGTTTTCTGGAAGCCTGTTAAGCTAGCGATTGGCTGAAATTTATTTAGACCCTCGATGCGTAATGGAAAACGATGTTTATCTGCACTGAGCCACAGCAGCACTTCTTTGATGGATTTGCTGCGGTTCGAGCCGTAACGGATCTTGTAGCGGTGTGCTAATTGTTCACCAAACTTTGTGGCAATTGTTTCGGTTAGTTGTGGCTGAATCCAAAGAGTAAAGGCCTTGTGACCACCGTATACAATAGTGCAGCCGGACGTATTGGCCGAGAGTCCACGAAGTAAATAAAAGACCGTCAAAAAATCGATCACGGGCGCTTCGAAATGCTTCTCTTGGACTGTAGTCTTTCCGTTTTTCTTGCGTTTAGAGACAACTTGCTTGCCTTTATGGTTATAGGATTGAAATTCTTCCTCCCTTTGATTTCGAAAGACATATCGGGATGCCGCTTGAACTGGGGAAAACTGTCCATCAGGAACGATGGCAGCTGCATTTCCTTCTACATGTGTAAGTAGATCAAGCATCGAAGCGGAATGTACCTTTGTTCGATATTCGGTGACGGGGGTTCCTTTAAAGGTACCGCGCCGGCTGATTTCAAATTGGGCCTGGCCCAGATGAATCCCCCATAATTCTAGGTCATATTGGAGTTTTTCTCCTGGAGTTCTGGGAAAAGCGTGGGTTGGTTTCATGGGCTGGCTGCATTGGAGCAGGCCCGCAGGAGTTTTCGGAAGTTTGGGATTGATCTCTAAGGCTTCAACGGGCGTTAGCTGAAAGAAAGTAAGAGAAAAAATGAGTGCTATACGAAGCATAGGTCCTGAGACGGCCCTGGCTCTTTCCTTATTCTATTTTCAGGAAAAAATGCGATATATAGCTGTCTTTATTAGTCTTTACGACTTTGAGTTTTTATCAATCCCAGGTTATGAAGGCTTATGCTTAATGGGATTTGGGTAGCAATGATAGTTGGCGCTGTGGTTTGTGGCGCTTTGACCGGAAAATTGGATGAAGTCGCTGCAGCATCGGTAACCAGTGCAAAGTCAGCGGTGACCCTCGCGATAGGCCTAGTTGGTGTGATGGCGTTTTTTTTGGGCTTGATGCGGGTTTTGCACCAAGGTGGTCTTTTAACCGCGATGGCGCGCTTTATGCGACCGATTATGACACGCCTTTTTCCGGATGTTCCGGACGACCATCCAGCGATGAGTATGATGATCCTCAATATGGTGTCCAACATGCTGGGACTGGGAAATGCGGCGACCCCGTTTGGTCTAAAGGCGATGATGGAGTTGGATAAGCTCAACCCCCATAAAGGAACGGCCTCGAACTCTATGGCTTTGTTTTTGGCCATAAACACGTCTGGTTTGGCAGTACTTCCTACTGGCATGATTGCGATTCGGGCATCCTTGGGTTCTCAGGCACCAGGCGCAATTTTTATGACTACGATTTTGGCGACTCTATTTTCAACCTGCGTGGCTTTGCTCATAGCGAAGACTATGTCTAGATTGCCAGTATATCAGCTACCTTCTAACCCTACTGACGCAGTTGATATGTCCGAATCAGTTATCGACGATTCTGGCATCGATATTTCGGCTGCCCAAGAAGAATTTTCGCAAACGACAGGCGAGGTTAGCTTTAAGCAGCGGTTAGTGGGATGGGGTCTGGTTGCTGCGGTTGCTGCCGCATTTGGGACTGCCTTGTATCGACGTTCAACAGAGGTTGTTGATGGCGAGGTTCTCGGGTGGCTGGGCGCTTTGAAATCCGCAATTACGGATTGGCCCTTGGTTCTTTTGATTGTTGGTTTTGTTTTGTATGGAGTGTGTAGAGGGGTCAAAGTCTATGATGCCATAGTTGAAGGGGGGAAAGAGGGATTTGATGTTGCGATTAGAATTATTCCTTATCTCGTTGCGATATTAGTTGCGGTTGGAATGCTCCGTGCTTCGGGGGCAATAGCTTTGTTAGTTGACGGATTGGAGCCCATAACGGCGATGGTTGGAATGCCGGCAGAAGTTTTGCCGATGGCTTTTTTGCGGTCACTCTCAGGATCGGGTGCATTGGCTGTGAGCGCTGAGATCATGCAAACCCATGGTCCAGACTCGCTTATTGGAAATATTGTATCGACCATGCAAGGGAGTACGGAGACGACGTTTTATGTATTGGCATTGTACTTTGGCATCGTTCATGTTCGAAATACTCGATATACCCTTTGGGCATGCCTTGCTGCGGATCTAGCAGGAGTTTTGGGCTCGGTCTGGTTTTGTCGGTGGCTCTTAACCTGACGTGCGTTAATTGAGCTCCTTAGAGCGGGGCAATTCGCGCATTGTTTTATTGATGGCTGGTTGGGTCGATTTGATAGCTTCCCGAATTTTAATCGCTTTTTCGATATTCCCCATTCGTTTGAAGAATTGGATTAATTGAATTTGGTAGAACGGAACGTTTGGGTAGAGCTCAATCATTTTTCGGTGAGCGTTTTCGGCTTGCGTTTGGTCTCCTGCCTGCTCGTGAAGTCGGCCTAGGGCGGCCCAAGCGCCCAAATGCTTGGGATTATCCTCTACAATTTCCTCGAAGCGTTCAATGGCTAGCTTGCGGTTGTTTGTTGTTTCGTGACAAAGGCCTTGTTCGAAACGAGCCTGTTCAAGACTTGGCCGCAGTTTTAGTGCCTTTTGAAATCGAGGTAGTGCTCGGGCGCAGTTGCCGGTTGTTTTGTAAAATAGCCCCAATTGAAGGTGAACGCGCGCATCGTTCGGTGAGTATTTTAGCGCCTTTTTTAGGGCTTCAAGAGCCTTGGAGTCAGCCGATAGATTTTGATACGTCTTCGCCAATTGGAGATAAGCAAAGCCCCAGGTTGGAGAGTGTTCGAGGGATTGGGTAAGCATGGAGGCGGCTTCCACGAAATTGCCTTGCTCAAGTGCTCGTAGTCCTTGATTAAATGCCTTTCTAGCTTCCCGGGGTGGGGCTTGAGCGGCCCATAGAGTCAAGGGGAGCAGGGTTGTCAAACTCAAGGCGAGATAGAAAAAGCGCAACCGAATATACATGAGCTAAGATAAGGTAGGAGTGCAGGTGGGTGCAAGGAGGCTTTCCTTGCATCAACGGATCTTGCGATAAGGATAAGCAGGGAGTAGGAACGTTCTTATGTTGTTGGTTATTGATGTAGGAAACACGCAAACAGTTTTTGGTGTGTATGATGCTCGTGAACTCAAGCACCATTTTCGATTGGCGACTGATCGCAAGAGGACTCATGACGAGTACGGCGTCCTTTTTCGGGAGGTTTTGCACGATATGGGGTTGGAGCCGAGCAATATTTCGGGGGTGTGTTTGGCGAGTGTTGTTCCACCGCTTACTCAGATTTTCTCGACCATGTGCGAGACGCGGTTGGGAGTTCGCCCGTTGATTGTGGGCCCTGGTTGTAAGACAGGAATGCCGATTCTGTACGATAATCCGCGAGAAGTAGGTGCTGATCGTGTGGTAAATGGAGTTGCTGGTTTTGAGCGTTTCAAGAAGGGGGATGTAGGCTCTGGTGTAATCATTGTGGATTTCGGGACGGCGACTACCTTTGATGTGGTTTCTCCAAAAGGTGAATATTTGGGGGGCGCTATTGCACCTGGAGTTGGAATTGCGACGGAAGCCCTTTTTGTCAATGCATCGAAGCTTCCCAGGGTTGATTTGGTGATGCCAAAGACTGCAATTGGAAAAAACACGGTTGCTAGTATGCAAGGTGGAATTCTATTTGGCTATGTGGGGCTCGTTGATGGAATGGTTGAGCGAATGACGAAGGAATTGGGTTTCGAGCAGCGCGTTATCGCCACGGGTGGCATCGCACCCCTGATTTCAGGAGAGTCGAAAACGATTGAGGAGTACGATAACTTTCTTACCCTTGAGGGTTTACGTATTATTTACGAGAGGAACCTATAGAATTCCAGAACACCCATGAGCTTAACTGATATTCTAAAAGAACTTTCGCCTGCGCAGCAAAAGCACCTTGATCCCAAGTCTCCTGCTCCAATGCGCACCATGGCAGCTAAAGGCCTGGCTCCGGCATCACCCCGTGATATGGTTTTGCTTCTTTGCGGATTTTATTACGACTCTGATTCAAAGTTTAGCTCTCTTGCCACCCAGGCCATGATGCGGTTGCCGGAGGGGATTCTCCTACCAGCGCTGTCCGCAGAGCTTCCTCCTGCAGCTCTTTATGCCTTGGCTTCGTTATTAGATGGACGAGATTCAGTTCTAGAGAGAGTCGTTGTTAACCGGAAAACCCCCGATGATGCTCTGGTTGAAATTGCTCCTACTTGCTCGGCAGGGATTGTCGAGCTTTTGGCGGAAGATCAAGAGCGGTGCTTGCGCTCGAAGAAGCTGGTGGATGCGATTCGACGCAATCCAAATTTGGGGAATGCACAAAGGGAGCGACTTTTCGATTTCCTTGTTCGGGCTGGGGGACGTACTCTTTTTCAGGAAATGCCTGAATTTCGGGATGCCTGCATGCGATTGGGTCAAGAGGTTCCCAGCTCTCCAGCCGGCTCTGGCGAATCACCTGATTTGAAGGGGAATACTCTAGGCACTTTGTTGGAATCAGAAGAATTCTCACCTTCAGATTATTTTGCAGAAAATGAGCAGGGAGAACGAACTTCGGTCTTGAAATTGGTCTCTACTTTGACTCCTGGTCAAAAGGTGGCATTGGCCACCAAAGGCAATAAAGAGGCAAGAAAGATTCTAATTCGAGATCGGAACAAGGCGGTTGCAGCCGCTGCCCTGCAAAATCCTCGAATCACCGAGCAAGAGATTGTAGCGGCGGCACAAAGCAAAGCGATTTCGGAAGAAGTGGTTCGCTTAATAGCTGAAAACCCCGAGTATATTGCTGTTTATTCGATTAAATTGGCATTGGTGAACAATCCCAAGACACCTCTTGGAGTCGCTATGCGGCTTTTGCCATTTCTAAGGCAGCCGGACATCAAGAATGTCTCAACCTCCCGTGGAATCCCAAGTGCTCTGGTGAACCAAGCAAAACGGTTGCTCAAGCAACGACGCTGATTTAAGTGCTTCTAGTCGTCGTAGAGCCGGATTCCAATGTATCTAAGGGGGTCGCGGTGACTACCGTGATGGAGAACTTCAAGGTGTAAATGTGCACCCGTACTCTTGCCACTATTTCCAACATAACCGATGGCTTGGCCGCGCGTGACGAATTGCTTGTTGATAACGAGAAATGCTGAAAGGTGCGAAAAAACGGTCTGGAAACCTCGAGTATGCTGGAGAATCAATTGTCGTCCGTGGCCGTGATTCCAGCTGGCTCGACGAACATGCCCATCAGCAGGTGCTCTAACGATAGTGCCATAGGGGGCGCTTATGTCGACGCCCTTGTGAAATGCGGTCGTTCCATTGACGGGGTCTTGGCGCGGTCCGTAAAAGCTCGTTATATTGACGGAATTCAGTGGCCAATCTAGGTAAAGTGGAGCGTTGGGCTTTTGCAGGGCCTCCTTTGTGGGCCTGGTTGATAGTTTTGGGGTTTCGATGGTCGCTACTTGGGGGGAGTGCATTCTTATTGAGCTTGATTTTTCGCTCGAGGGCGGGGGGGGATAGCTCCAGGGGGTCGTGGCCTGAGGGGGGTGAGCGCAAGCCCATCCGATTGTTATCCAGCAAAGCCACCAGCGCATGGGGCTAACCTATCGGAAACCGGTTCGATGGGCTATGTATACTTTTATGACGATTCAAGACGACGCTTATTGGATGCATAAAGCCTTAGATGAAGCTCAAAAAGCGGCTTCTATTCGAGAGGTCCCCGTGGGGGCGATCGTGGTTTGCGACGGTGTGATCGTTGGAAGGGGGCACAATCTACGAGAGAGTCATCGTGATCCTACAGCTCACGCCGAAATGGTGGCTATCCGGGCGGCTGCAAGTTCACTGGATAGGTGGCGATTGAGTGATTGCACTCTCTACGTGACTTTGGAGCCTTGCCCAATGTGCGCTGGAGCGATTGTCAATTCTCGTATTGAACGATTGGTATTCGGAGCGAGGGATCCTCGAGCTGGCGCCGTGAGAAGTGTCTATCAAATTTGCGATGATCCTCGACTAAATCACAGATCTCAAATCACATCGGGGATCGAAGCTAACGCATGTAGTGATATTCTCTCCGCTTTTTTTGCGTCTCGCCGCGCAGAGAAGAAGGCCCTGATGAAAACAAGTGTGGGGGATTCTTCTGGTTTGAAATCGAAGTGAGGTTCTTGTGTTTCTAGGTCTCTTGGGCTAAACCAGCGCCAGTCTCAAACTCATGCCTTGTGGTAACAATGGTTTTTGGGGTTTGAAGCGGTGCGGTTTTTATCGCAGCGTTCTTTGATAGAGAGAAAGTCATCACTGCATGATTGAAGTGATGATGTTGAGATAGCTCGGCCCTAGTGACCGTCGCGTGTGAATTCCGCCAGGTCCGGAAGGAAGCAACGGTAGTACGTTGTCGGGGTGCTGGGTAGCCGAGCTATCACCTTAAATTCTATTCTTTTTTGTTTGGGTATGGAGTGGTGACCGAGAGGCCGATGGTGCACGCTTGGAAAGCGTGTGTAGGGCAACCTACCGAGGGTTCGAATCCCTCCCGCTCCGCCATACTAAGAGAGATTCTTTTCGTTTCGGTATTGTTGGATAGAGGCACTGCTTCTGGTGAGAGTGGTTGTTAGTTCGTCCATGCTGTCTTCACTGAGGGAAGATTTCTTGGTCTGCTGGCTTGGAAGCTTGATTTTTCACTCGATTGCCGTAG